>JAKANJ010000067.1 GCA_021823825.1 bacterium
AGCGCAGTTACACGATATCCGTGCGACTGCAATATTTTACCAATTGATGAGGCTGTAATGCCCTTGCCGACTCCTGAAATCACGCCTCCGACTACAAAAATGTACTTGCGTGTTTTTTTCTTCATAAGAAGGTGATGTTATTTTGAACCCAAATATTTATGCACCGCGAGGTAGCTTGATATCGCTCCCAGCGCAATACCAGAAAGAATGATAACAAAGAATATCTGAACAAAGTTTGCGACAAAGTATTGCAGTAGGTCAACACCGCCATAAAATGCCTGCGTGCTCATTTTGAGCCAAAATGTAATTGGGTACAAAAGCACAAGTGTCAAAATTCCAGCGACAAGACCATACAAAATACCCTCTATCACGAACGGCCCGCGAACGTACTGGTTGCTTCCGCCCACAAGGCGCATCACGCCGATTTCATCGCGCGCAATAAAGATTGCCAAACGAATTGTGTTGAAAGTAATGAGAATTGAAAGCGCGATCATTACGACAGTAACAAGGCCTCCTAATTTTTTTACTCCCGTAATTATGTTTGAAAGACGGTCAATAGCAATTTTGTTATCGTTATAATTTACTTTATTTACGATAGAAAGGGTTCCGTTAGGCGTAAGGCCAGAACCACCGCTCAAGAAAGTCGCAATTCCTTCGTATTGAGAAGGTTCCTTTGCTTTGATGGTGAGAACTCCGGTGAGTGGATTGTCGCCAATTTCATCTAACGCTTGCATAATGCGGTGGTCGTCCTGGTGGCGCAATTTGAATGCAGCCAAAGCGTCGTCGCGAGAAACATAGGTAACTTGCTTTACTTCAGGGAGCGCTTCAATCTGAGTCTGCAGTGCAGTAATAGCAGCATCGCTCGCCGATGGATCGAGATAGACACTAACGTCAATTTTGTCCTGGAGATCTTTTAGAGCTGTACTCAAAAACGCAGTGGTGATTAACGTTGAGCCAATTATAAAAAGCGCAACAACCATAACAAAAACAGCTGAAAGCGAAACGCTGCCGTTTCTCCAAAAACTAATGAACCCTGCTTTTATAATTCGTTTTGTGTTTACCCAACGCATATAATTCTTATTTATATTGTATCACCTAGGTTATTAAAGTGCGTACTTCCCTGTTTGGTCATCACGAACTGCCTTGCCGCGCTCCATCGTAATCACGCGCTTACCAAGTGCTTCTACAACACCTTTGTTGTGTGTCGTGAGCACTACCGTCGTGCCCATGTCATTGATCTTCTTTAGAATTTGAATAATTTCGTATGTGCTCACGGGGTCAAGGTTACCGGTCGGCTCATCTGCAATAATGAGATCTGGGTGGTTTACTATTGCCCGAGCAATAGCGACACGTTGAAGCTCTCCTCCAGAAAGTTGGCGTGGGAAGTTCCACATTTTGGGAGAGAGGTCAACAAGCTCAAGAACCTGAGGAACGTCAGACGCAATCTCCTCATCGCTTTTACCTGAAATTTCCAGAGCGAACGCAATATTTTCATATGCCGTCTTGCGCGGAAGCAACCGAAAATCCTGGAAGATGACACCGATACGACGACGCAACTCTGGCATATCCTTTGGCCGTACTTTTTGAATATCGATTGAGTCAAAAGAGACGCCACCGCTCGTTGGGCGCTCCTCCCCAAGAAGCATCTTCATGAGTGTGGTCTTTCCCGCTCCAGAATGTCCAACAATAGAAATAAATTCACCTGGCTTAACCGAAAGCGTTACTCCGTCAAGCGCAATTGTTCCGTCGGGGTATACTTTTGAGACATTGTCGAAATAAATCATTGGTAAATTATACCTCAAAACATTTTTCATTCAAAATATCTTGGTAATTGCCCTTTAAATATAGGATTTGGCCATATTTTCTCGGCCAAAGAACATTAAAAACTCTTGTTCAATAGTATTTTTAGTTCATAGGGATACCGAGCTAAAGCTCTTTTTCCGCTTCAATGAACAGATCAATATCTCCATCTTCCAAAACGGCGTCAACGTTGCTTGTTTCCACGCCCGTGCGATGATCCTTTACCATTTTGTACGGATGTAATACGTACGAACGAATTTGGTTCCCCCATTCAATTTCTGTCGTTTTGCTGACATAGAGGCCTTGTTCCGCTGCTTTACGCTCGTCGTCCTGTCTTTTAAAAAGCTTGCCCTTCAGAATCTGCTCTGCTTTTTGCCTATTCTGTTCCTGTGAACGTTCTGTTTCAACATGAACCGCGATCCCCGTCGGAATATGCACCACCCGAACTGCAGTCTCGCGCTTGTTTACATTTTGGCCGCCCGGACCAGACGAACGACTAAATTCAATGCGAAGGTCCTTTTCTGGGATAACGATATCGTCATCACCCTGTGCTTTAAAATCTGGAACTACTTCCACCATTGAAAATGATGTATGTCGAAGTTGTTTTGCATTAAATGGCGAGATGCGAACAAGACGGTGAACACCCGACTCATTTTTCAGAATACCGTATGCATTTTTCCCATGAATTTCGAGGGTAATATTTCGATATCCCCCATGCTCATTCTTGTTTTCATGGAGCACGCGAGCCTCAAAATTTTGCTTCTCAAAGAATTTGAGATACATATG
>JAKANJ010000001.1 GCA_021823825.1 bacterium
TTAAAGAGAGTGTCGCCCGTGCGGCTCTCGTCGCACCATTTGAACTTGCAGGGAAAACATTAAAGGTTGGCGTTTTTAAGCCAACAGAAACAAACACAAGAGAAGCACTTGCGGACCTTGCGGAGCGCGGTTACACCATCGAAACCTATCTTGTTTCTCATGCAAGCCTTGAAAAGGTATGGGAACGTTACAAAGAAATTTCCAGTTCAACAAAAAGTGAAGCTGGTGTTGTTGATATCTCAGATGAAAACATGGAGGACCTCGCAGACAGTTTTACGAACCTCTCAGACGTCTCAACCGCCCTTGCTAACGTGATTACCGAGAAGACGGGTCGTCATATTTCAAAAATGTTCAACATTGTTCTTGCGGGTGCAATTGGTATCCGCGCGTCAGATATCCATGTTGAGCCAGCAGAAGATTCTGTACATATTCGATATCGTGTTGATGGTGTTCTCCATGAAGTTGCAACGCTCCCAACTACGATCTATCGCCAGTTTAGTTCACGTATTAAATTGATGTCTGGGCTTAAACTCAACATAGGAGCAGAGAGCCAAGATGGTCGCTTTAGTATCAAAATGAAAAGTCTTGAGATTGAAATCCGCGTATCACTTATTCCGGGCGCATACGGGGAGGGAGTGGTTATGCGTATTTTGAACCCCCTCTCCATCAATGTCACCTTAGAGGATCTTGGAATGAGCCCTCAACTGCTTGCTATTGTGGACAGGGAAATCAACAAGCCTCACGGGATGATTCTCAACACTGGCCCTACAGGATCAGGTAAAACGACAACTCTCTACGCATTTCTTAAAAAGATTTATTCTCCGGAAATCAAAATGATGACCATTGAGGACCCTATTGAGTACCACATGAAAGGTGTTTCGCAAACCCAAGTTGAAGAAAAAAAGGGTTACTCATTCCTTGAAGGACTTCGTGCCGCAATGCGCCAGGACCCTGACGTTATCATGGTTGGTGAAATTCGCGATGGTGAAACAGCAAAGGTCGCAATTAATGCCGCGCTCACTGGCCACATGGTCTTCTCAACACTGCACACCAACACAGCGGCAGGAACAATCCCCCGCCTTATTGAGCTTGGGGTTACCCCAAAGATTATCAGTTCTGCGCTTACGGTTGCTCTTGCGCAGCGTCTCTCCCGTAAGCTGTGTAGCGTTTGCAAAAAAGAAGACGTCCCAACAAAGGAAGAGCAAAAAATTATTGATGAAATGGCCGTTCGAATCCAGAAAAAAACAGGAGCTGTTGTACAAACAAAAAAAGTTTGGCGCGCGGTTGGTTGTACAAAATGTAACAATACTGGGTATAAAGGACGTGTTGGTATTTTTGAAGCCGTACTCATGACATCTGCTATTGAGTCGCTCCTTAACACAATTCCTAGTGAGCGCGAAATCAGCGCAGCGGCGGAAGAACAAAAAATTCTCAACATGCAAGAGGATGGTATTGAGAAAATTTTGGCCGGTGTTACCTCCTTTGATGAGGTTGCACGTGTTGTTGATTTAGGAGAACGAGAATAGTGCGCCTAAATTGTTTTTTAGAAGAGAGCGCGGTACTATAAGCAAACGGGATATAATAAAAAATCCCACACATAAACCCCGAGCGGTTCTCGAATCACAAGGATCCGAGTGAGGAAACGGTCTAAGGATGGTAGTCGTGGTCGTCACACAAGGTGAAGCACCACTACGTCCTCGTCCGCGACCATGTAGTCCCCGAAGGGTCCAACCGCAAGAGGCTTATGTCTGGGATTTTTTAAAACAACAAAATGACCATCAAGTCATTTGTACATACACACTAGCACAAAACATTTTTTATGTCAAGTACCCCACCAAACAACCCTTTGCAGAGCTCAAACAAAGAAGATTTTTCATTCCTTGATCAAGCCTTGCGTCCAAGTCGTTTTGACGAATACGTAGGACAAGAAACAATCAAAAACAATCTTAAAATTCTTCTCCAAGCTGCCCGCGAGCGAGCACATCCGCCAGAACACCTTCTTTTTTATGGTCCTCCAGGGCTCGGAAAAACAACCCTGGCGCATCTTATCGCAAATGAAATTGGGTGTCAAGTCAAGTCCACTTCTGGTCCAGCCATTGAAAAAGTTGGGGATTTGGCCTCAATTCTTACAAACCTTTCACCTGGTGATATTCTCTTTATTGATGAAATTCATCGTCTCAATAAAACAATTGAGGAGGTGCTGTACCCCGCGATGGAGTCTGGTGTTCTTGATATCATTATTGGTAAAGGACCCTCCGCACGTACCATTCAACTCGATTTGCCCCCCTTCACAATGATTGCAGCTACCACACGTATTGCACTTCTCTCCGCACCGCTTCGTTCTCGGTTCTCTGGTGGAACATTTCGTCTTGAATTTTATACAGATGAAGAAATTGAAAAGATCGTACACCGCTCTGCGGGTATTCTGGGTGTTACCCTTGTAGACGACGCGGCACGACAAATTGCTGAGAGAAGCCGCTCTACACCAAGAACCGCAAATTACTTATTAAAACGAGCTCGTGACTATGCGCAGGTCCAAAAGAGTGACCTTTCATCAAGATCAGTTGTTGAAGCGCTTTCACTCCTTGAAATTGACCATTTTGGGTTGACTGCTTTGGATAGAAAAATTCTTGAAACGATTGTCCAAAAATTTAATGGTGGGCCAGTTGGTTTAAGCACAATTGCAGCCGCACTTTCTGAAGAAATGGCAACCATTGAAGAGGTAAATGAGCCTTATTTAATTCAGCGAGGACTCCTTGAGCGAACACCCCGTGGTCGCATCGCTACACGTCTTGCCTACGAGCATCTTGGCTTAGAGTACCCAGAAGAACTTGCGAAAAGGTTGTTTTCATAATTAAAATTGGGACTATTTAGTTACAAATTTAGGGTATTGTCTCTATCTAAATTTTTAGCTATGCTGGCAGTATAAAATATACATATCATGTCAGGACACAATAAATGGTCACAAATTAAGAATAAAAAAGCTGTAACGGACAGCAAAAGAAGTAAGATTTTTGGTAAATACTCAAAACTTATAGCTCTTGAGGCAAAGAAGTCTGCTGGAAACATGGCTTCTTCGGGGCTTCGTGCTGTTATTGAGCGCGCTCGTAAAGACAATATGTCCAACGATCTTATTGACCGGGCGGTGAAAAAAGGCGCTGGTGGCGATGCGGGGAACATGGAGGCAGTACTCTACGAAGCTTATGGTCCTGGGGGGTGTGCCATTCTCATTGAAGGGCTGACAGATAATAAGAACCGCACTGTCGCAGAAATAAAACATCTTCTTTCAAAACATAATCTTGCTCTTGCCGGTCAAGGTGCGGCAATTTGGGCGTTTACAAAAACATCAGAAGGTTATGAGCCCCAAACCACTGTTACTCTTTCTGAGGAAGACGGTGAGGCGCTCTCTACCCTCCTTGAGGAGCTTGATGACCACGATGATGTTCAGGAAGTGTACACAAACGCCGAATAATTTTTTACAACCCCTAAGACCACTTTTCCTTTTTGCCGTTTTTTAATTTTGTCGTGTTACACTATTGTCATGCGAATCATTGCAATTGATCCTGGGTATGAGCGTCTCGGTATTGCGATTCTTTCTCGTGGCGATAATGGTGAGAAAAAAGAGACACTTCTTTTTTCAGAGTGTTATAAAACAAAATCCTCGCTAAATTTTTTTGACCGTCTTGAGCTTATTGGACGTGAGGTTGAGCGTGTCGTGCGTGAATACTCTCCCAAAGCTCTTGCTATTGAAAACTTGTTCATTGAGACAAACCAAAAAACGGCAATGCGCGTTGCGGAAGCGCGCGGGGCGATTTTGTACCAAGCTCGTGTTTTAGGCTTAGAAATTTTTGAATATACACCCCTGCAAATCAAAGTGGCAACAACAAGCTACGGCCGCGCCTCAAAAGAGCAGGTAATGACTATGGTTCGCCAGCTTGTTTCAGGTGCGAATAACATAAAACAAGATGATGAGATGGACGCAATTGCAATTGGCCTTACTCATTTTGCCTACGAGAAGCCATAAAAAGCTATATTTTACAAGGTTTTTGATGTTTTTTACCCATCGTCCACAGGTTATCCACAGGTGGCAATAAATAGCCTTGCAGAGAAAAACTCTTTTTGCTACAACTATGTGGTCTGGAGCAAAAATCCTCTCCAAAGACAACTAATTTTTAAACATTATAATATGAGCGACGAAGAAATAATTGAAATTAACCCAGATGAACTTGATGAGAACGAACTCTTTTTAGATGATGATCTTGATATGGAAGAGGAATTGGATGAAAATGAAGACCTTGGTATAAATTTTGGTCTTGATGAATAGTGATTGCTATATTGCAAACAAAAACCGGCTTCAGCGCCGGTTTTTTGTTTCTAGTCTACCTGGACGAAACGCCTCTTCCCTATTTTATAAACACCAGGCGCTGCAGGTTTGTTAAAATCTGTAATTTTTTCTTCTCCTCCTTCTTTTAACAATTTTACTGCACCCTCATCCACGAGTCGCCTCCATTCACTTTTTGAAGAGAGTATTTCAGCGCGAACAAGTAGCTCTGAAAGAAGTTCCCCATTTTTCGCGGTTATTTTTTCTACCTCATCAGGGATTTCTTTTTTTTGAAATGTCGCAATGAACACATCACGTGCCTTTGTCGCATTTTGGGAACCGTGATAAATAGAGACGATTTCCTCTGCGAGGTTGAGCTTAATGTCTCGTGGGTTTGTTTTTGCGTCTTTAAGTTTTTTCTCAATTTCCTCAACCCTTTTTGCGTCAGCAGAAGTACAAAGTTTGTAGTAGTTTAGAATTACCGTGTCAGGAATAGACATAATTTTCCCAAAAATGTTTGTTGGGTCCTCACTGATGCCAATATAGTTATCGAGGCTCTTGCTCATTTTTTCTTTACCGTCGGTTCCCACAAGAATATCCATGCTCATTACCGCTTGCTCTGGTTGTGAGCTCGCTCTCATCACCTCGCGCCCCATAAGCATGTTGAATGTTTGGTCTGTACCGCCTATTTCCATACTACAATCCCCATATATCTTGTACAAAACATCAGAATCAATGCCTTGAAGCACGGGGTAAAGCATCTCATGCATAAAAAGTGGCCGCCCCTCTTTAATTCGCTCCTGGAACATGTCTCGCTCTATGAGTTGTGCTTGTGTTATATGTTTAAGCATCCAAAGAAGCCCCCTTAGGGTAACTCCATGAACCGCGGTCTTACCAAGATGTGTTTTTTGCATCCTTGTGTTCTCATAAAGTTGAGATTTCTCTGCAAATGAGCCGCCTTCAAGATCTGTAACTGAATAAAACCAGTCGGAATTTCGTATCCAGGAAAACACTTGGGGGTCGGTAGATAATATTTTACCTACCTGACTCAAATAACTCTCCATGTTTGCCTCAACCTCTTTTTGCTCAATCTCTGGCCGCACTTTACTTTTTCCAGTTGGGTCGCCGATTGATGCCGTAAAGTCTCCAACAAGAAAAACAACCTTGCATCCGATATTTTGGAATTTGCGTAATTTTTGAAGTACAACCGCGTGGCCAAGGTGTAGGTCGGGGCGTGTTGGGTCTACGCCAAATTTTATAATAATTTCCCCCACATCCTCGCCCTTTATTTTTTTGAGTAGTTTTTCTTTAAATGTGCCGTTTGGATCAACAAATGTTGCAACTCCTCGCGTTAGTAGGTCGTCTAATTCTTCAACTTTCATGTCCCCACTTTATCATAAATATAAACTATTGCCAATAAAATATTATTGTGGTACAGTCGCAATTCAACAACCATTTTTAAAAAGACTCTTTTTTATTTTTGTTGTATAATATAGCAACTATATGGCTCCTAAAAAACCCTCGCCTTTCATTAAAAAACAGCTTCATTTCCTTTCTCGCCACAAAAAAACAATCTTCCTTTTTTTTGTAGGATGTTTCTTCCTTTCAGCAGGAGCCTTTCTCTTGTGGGCATCGTTTATACCTCTTCCTGATTTTAATACTTTTAAAGACAGTAAAGTTGTAGAATCAACCCAAATTTATGATCGCACGGGTAAAATTCTTTTATACGACGTGCATCAAAATGTACAACGGACCGTTGTCCCCTTTGAAGATATTTCCCCTTGGCTTAAAAAGGCTGTGGTTTCAATTGAAGACTCTGGCTTCTACACCCATGGCCCTATTAGCTACACAGGACTCGCACGGGCAATCCTTTTCCTTGGAACGCGTGGTGGTGGGTCTACAATAACTCAGCAGGTTGTTAAAAAAACATTTCTTACTGATGACAAACTTATAACGAGAAAATTAAAGGAAATTGTTTTATCGTTTAAGCTTGAGCAAGCATACACAAAAGATCAAATTCTCGGCCTCTATCTCAATGAAATTCCTTATGGAGGAAATATTTATGGGGTTGGACAAGCAAGCAGTGCATTTTTTGGTGTTGACCCAAAGGATCTCACTCTTGCTGAATCTGCATACCTTGCCGCTATCCCAAATGCTCCAACTTATTATTCACCCTACGGAAACCATAGGGATAAGCTTGATGAACGAAAGAATCTTGTTTTAAAGCAAATGCTTGATCTTGGCTATATTGATAACACAACATACCAACAAGCACTCACAGAGAAAGTTACTTTCCTTCCTCGACAATCAACGGGTATTAAAGCTCCTCATTTTGTTGAGTGGGTAAAAGAGTATCTTGCAAATAAATATGGCGAACAAGCGGTTGAGGAAAATGGTTATAAGGTGATTACAACACTTGATTATACCCTTCAACAAAAAGCTGAGGATGTTATTGCTCAGTATGGCCCAAGTGTTGAAAAGAACTATAACGCAAAAAATATGGGGCTTATTGCTATTGACCCCAAAACGGGGCAAGTTCTTGCAATGGTGGGTTCTCGTAATTATTTTGATGTGCAAAACCAGGGGAACTTTAACGTTACCCTTGCCGCAAACCGTCAACCAGGATCAACGTTTAAACCATTCGTGTACGCTACTGCTTTTATGAAGGGGTATACACCAGAAACAACGGTGTTTGACCTTCCTACAAACTTCAGCACAAACTGCGACGCTCACGGTGTTCCCCTCTCTCCCAATATTAAACCGTCAGATTGTTATATGCCGGTAAACTTTGATGGAAAATTCCTTGGTCCGGTTTCTCTTCGTGACGCACTTGCACAATCAAGAAATGTCCCATCAGTAAAAGTGTTATATCTTGCTGGGCTTAATGACTCTCTTAATACTGCAAAAAAAATGGGGGTTACAAATTTGGGTCCTGCTTCTCAATATGGGTTAACGCTTGTACTTGGTGGAGGGGAAGTTTCACTTATTGATATGACGAGTGCATATGGAGTTTTTGCAAATGATGGGGTTAGAAACCCGATTCAGTCAATCCTTAGTGTTGAAGATAAAAATGGAAATATTGTTGAGCAGTATCAACCATCAAGCGAACAAGTGATTCCGAGTGAGGTTGCTCGTAAAATCACAAACATTTTAGCTGATAATGTTGCCCGAACACCAGAATTTGGAGCAAACTCTGCGCTTTATTTCCCCAACCATGATGTTGCGGTAAAAACAGGTACAACAAATGATTATCGTGATGTCTGGACAATTGGATACACACCGGATATTGCTGTTGGTATGTGGGCAGGAAATAACGACAACTCACCAATGCAAAAGAATATTGCAGGGTTTATTATTGCTCCAGTTTGGCATGCTTTTATGGAAGAGGCGCTAAAACTTACCCCTGACGAACATTTTATCCCGCCTGCACCAGAAGATTTAACCACGCTTCCTGCTCCTCTTGCGGGAATCTGGCAAGGTGGTGAAAAATATATTATTGACACGGTTTCAGGTAAGCTTGCAACGCCAAATACACCAGAAGAAACAAAAAAGGTTGTTGTTGTCCCCGATGTGCACTCAATTTTGTATTGGGTAAACAAAGACAATCCACTTGGACCACCCCCTGTAAACCCTCAAAATGACCCACAATTCAATCTTTGGGAAACACCAGTGCGTGAGTGGGTTGCTAAACAAAACATCAAGGAAGGCGATCGTAGTGGCATTCCAACCACATATGATGATGTCCATGTACCAGCGACGGCACCAAATCTTTCTGTTACAGGTTCAGACCTCACACAACCCCATAATGCGAATGAGGTATTAAACCTCGTGGTGGCAAACACAAATATTTATCCATTAAAGAAGGCGACTCTTTATATTAATGGTCAGTTTGTAGAGGAAAAAGATAGTGAACCTTTTTCTTTCACTTTTACTCCATCAAATATTCCTTACATTTCAACAAATAATACCGTTTCTATTGTTGCGTATGATTCCATATATAATAAGGCTGTATTTACCGCACAATTAGCAGTACAACAATAGTTTTATTATTGAATCTCTGTATAAACACCTTCCCCTAGAGCCTTCTCTATTTGTTTTAATAGCTTGTTTTTTTGAAGAATTATTTCTGTTTTTATTATTGGGGGTGTTTTAATTAAAATTGTTTTTTTTGATAGTGTAATTTGGTTGATTTTTACTGGTAGGCTCGCTTTATTAAAGATCTCTATTATTGCTTCTTTTTTAACCTTCTCTGTATTAGGAAGGTTTCTAAAGCGCTCTAATAGTTGTTGAATAGGAATCATTACTTTGTTAGAGGCATTGTTAAATAAGTAAAAGATGAATCACCTAACCCATGAATCACAACAGCTTTATTTACCTCGTTAAACTCTAAAACAAGGCTGTCTCGGTCTATTACACTCAAACAATCAAAAATATGCTTTCCGTTGAGTGCTATTTCTATCGGCTCTCCAGTCATTGTAGCGGTGAGACTTGTTTCTGTTTCACCAAGTTCTGTGTTTTTTGTAGAAATCAAGCACCTTTTCTCTTTTGGGTTGATGTTGAGCTGAATTTTATTAAATTTGTCGGAGAATAATGTAGAAAGTTTAATTGCGTTTAAAAGGTCTTGTTTAAGTACCACTATCTCTGTCGCGTGTTTCTTGGGCAAAATTTGCTCGTAGTCTGGGTAAATTCCTTGAATAACTCTTGATGTAGTATAAGCGGTTTTTCCAACGCAGGATATTTGGTTTTTAGTAATTTTAATAAGTAGTTCCTCGTTGGAAGACTCAAAAACTTTAATAATTTCAATTATGTTTTTGATAGGAATAATTATCCCTTTAAAACTTTTACTGTTTGGGTATGACACCTTTTTTTCAGCGAGGCGGAATGAGTCGGTTGCAACAAAAACAATGTTGTTTGCTTCGTGATGGATATAAACACTTGATATTTCTGGTTTTATATCAGACATTGAAGCACTCATAAGGACACTTTTTACACCCTGTATAAATTTTACTGAAGAAATAGTAAAGCTCTCCTCATCAGAAATATTTGGAATTGTTGGAAAATCATCTGGGGTAAACCCTTTAACACTGATATTTTTTGTTTTTGTAATTATCTTACAAACCCCATTATTTGCTGTAATTGTAATATTCTCTTCATCGGGAATATTAGCAAGGATGTTTGAAAACAGCGTCCCGGGTATAGCGACGCTTCCTTCAGTTTTAATTTCTGCTGGAATTTGAAATTCTACCCCAACTTCTAGGTTTGTTGCACGGATAATAAGAACCTTTTTATTTGTAGCTAGAAAAACAGAACTAAGGATAGGCAGAGATAAATTCTTCCCCGTTATCCTTTCCGCATTAATAATGCATTTTTGTATTAATTCTCGGTTGCAAGTAAAATTCATAGTATAGGTGTTTAATTATATATAAATACTTATTATTACTATTATATATGTTGATAAGTGGATAAACACAAAAAAGCATTCATTTTATTAACTATTAATGAAGAACCTAAAACCCCTTCTTGTGGATAAAATAACAAAACAAGAGAATAAACAAAATTGATCAACCTATTTTTAATAAACATACCTCGTGTTGTTAACATATTTTTAATATTTATCCACAAGAAACACACATAATTAAAACATTGCACGAATCTGGTCAACCTCCTGCATTAAAGAAAGATCGTTCTTCATATCTATTTTTACTTTCTCACAAGAATGCATAACTGTTGTATGGTCACGCCCACCCAATTTTTGTCCAATTGTTGGATAGGAGATGTTAAAATCCTCACGAAGGATAAACATGGCAATCTGGCGTGGTTTAACAACCTCCTTCCTCCGGGTTTTTTCATAAACAAAACTTTCCTCAATATTGTAAAAATCACATACAACCTTCACAATATCCTTTACAGACAACATCTTTTTAGGTTTCGCAGTGTTTTTAATGAAAGGTTTTATCTCATTAAGGGTAAGATTCCTACTTTTGATTTGGGATTGGCAAATAATCCCATTCAAAAGACCTTCAAGCTCACGAATATTCCCCTGCACAGAAGAAGCAAGATAGTCAATTATTTCCTCCGGGGGGAAGAAGTTTTGTGTTGCAGCTTTTGCGCGTAAAATTGCAAGACGCGACTCATATTCTGGTTCTTGGACATCAACAATCATACCGGCGCTAAAACGAGATTTTAAACGAGATTCAAGCGCAGGGATATAGTTTGGGTGTTTATCAGACGAAAATATAATTTGTTTATTGTTGTGATATAGCTCATTGAAAATATGGAACAACTCCTCTTGAGTTTTCTCCTTATTGGAGAGGAATTGGATATCATCCATAATTAAAAGATCATAGTTTCTGTATTTGTTTTTAAAAACAACCATAGCTTTTGAACCTTGGCTGACAGAGTTAATGTAGTCTACAGAAAATTTTTCAGAAGTAGTGTAAAAAACGCGCTTAGAAGGGTGGTTTTTTTTGACTTCATTACCTACTGCTTGAATAAGGTGTGTTTTTCCTAAACCCGTGCTTCCGTAAATAAAAAGCGGGTTGTACACATTCGTTCCAACCTTTTTCAAAATAGCTTGAGCCGCAGTATAGGCAAGCTCATTAAATGATCCAATAATAAAGTTATCAAAAGTGTAGCGCTGGTTTAACCCGTCTTCCCTATTAACATATAAATTCGCAAGTGGTAGCTCGCCTTCCTGGGGTGTATTTTGGAGAGATAACTCTTTTTTTTCTTGTTTTTTTTCTTCTACCCTAAAAACAGTGTATTCAATACCGCGAATATTTTCTGAGAGATTTCTCAAGGAGCGCAAAATCATTTTATGGAACTTGTTTTGAAGCCAATCCTTAACAAACTCATTGGGAACACCTACAAAAACAATTCCATCATCTTGTTTTAGTATTGTTGTGTTTTTAAACCAAGTACTAAAATTTGCGCGCGAAAGATCACCCTCAAACTCAGAAAGCGCTCTTTCCCAAAGCTGTGTGTTCTCTGATGTTGAATTAGGTGAACTCATGTTTTTTATTATAGTCTTCTCTGAAGAAATAAAGAAAGAAAATTAGGGGAAGGATTAGTGAATAGATTGTGGATAAACTGTGGATAGATTACCATATAAAAGAACAAGACCAAAGAGTGATAAAGAATCCCCTGTTTTTAATAAATAAGAAAGACTAGATTTTTTCCAGGAATAGTGTATAGTGTCCCATTATGTCACAAACATACCAGCCTAAAAAAAGAAAACGAGCGACAACACATGGGTTTCTTGTTCGTTCGGGCACAAAAAGTGGTAAAAATGTCCTAAAACGACGCCGCCAAAAAGGCCGAAAACTTTTGTCTACTGTCTAAAACCCTACAATAAAGGGTATAAATCATATGCTTTCTCGTAAGAACCGCATATCAAAAAAGGAGTTCCCCTCACCAAAGGCCAAGGGAGCTCGTTTTTTTTCAACCTCTTTTTCTACAACCATCTATACTGGAAAAGACAAAACCCTTTTTTCTATTGTCGTTTCAAAGAAAATATCTAAAAAAGCTGTTGATCGAAACCACTTAAAGCGACAATTTTATTCCTTAGCAGAAAAACACCTCAAAACTATTATAAAAGGAGTTAAAATTGTTATATACCCTAAAAAGGAAGCACTTAAGACACCTTTTCTTTTATTACAAAAGGAGCTGTCCACTGTTTTAAAAACGGCAAAATTAATACCTTAAAATGAGGAAAATTATTGCTTCAGCCATAACATTTTACCAAAAGTTTATTTCCTTAGACACAGGTATTTTTTCCTATAAAAAGGGGACGACCTGCGTTTTTTACCCAACCTGCTCTGAGTATACAAAACAGGGAGTTATTAAATACGGAGTTATTAAAGGGTCTTTTTTGGGCTTTAAAAGAATCATACGCTGTCACCCCTGGCAGAAAGAGCATATTGACCCACTCCCCTAGTAAAAAGGGTGTATTTACGCTACTATAGCCGAATGATTTTAAGTATTTTAAAAACAATTTTTTATCAGCCGCTCTATAACGGACTTATTATTGGCCTCTCTATTATCCCCGGAGCAAACGTGGGTGTTGTAGTGATTCTTTTAACCCTTGTTGTGCGAAGTGTCCTTTTGCCCTTCTCCCATAAATCTGTTGTTTCCCAATCAAAAATGAGGCAAATTGCGCCTAAAATTGAAGGTATCAAGGAACAATACAAAGATGATAAACAGGAACAAGCAAGGAAAACCATGGAACTTTATAAGGAACATGGAGTAAATCCATTTTCTGGGTGTGTTGTTATTCTTATACAGCTACCCGTGCTCTTTTCTCTGTATTACGTATTCTCAAAGGGCCTCAGCACGCTTAATGGTGACATCCTCTACTCTTTTGTTCATGTCCCTGCGGTTGTTGACATGACGTTTTTTGGGATAATTCTTTCTGGGAAAAGTGTGTTACTTGCAGCCATCGCCGCAATTTCTCAGTATTTCCAAATAAAACTATCCGTTCCACCGGTGCCACCCTTGGCTCCAGGGGCAAAGCCAACCTTTAAAGATGATTTTGCGCGAAGCTTTAGTTCTCAAATGAAATACATGCTACCAATTATCGTTTTTGGTATTTCTTACTCAATTTCTGCCGCCGTGGCGCTTTATTGGGCAACAAGCAACACTTTCTCAGTCTTTCATGAGCTTTATGTAAAAAGGAAAGCAGAAGAAATTAAAGCGTAAAGAATTTAAAAAAACCCTAGCGGTAGATCTACCGCTAGGGTTTTTTTAAAAATCTTTTCTAACGAATTTTTTGCATATCGGGTGTTATTGCTGATGGTAAAATTGTTGGCGTTGTTGTATTACTAGAGGAAACCGTTTGTGGGGTATCAATAAGTCGATACACCCATGGAGTGCTGGTGATTTTATCAACAAATAAGAGATACGCATCGTTTGAGGACAAGAGGAGGTTGGTCATATCCATCGCTGGAGCTCCGTAGGCGCCCGGGACCATTATGGGTGTTACATTGAGGGTTGCGACGTCAATCCTCCACAAAGAATCTGAAAACGAAATAACACCTTGGTACCATTGATCTGGGTATGTTCCTGTTGGGATATTCTGTGGCACGGCGCAGTAAACGACAGTTTTTTGCATTGTGGACCAAACACATTTTTCTGGAAGTGTTTGAAGAGATATTTGATTACTTGTTTTTTTTGTCGTGTCATACACAGAGAGTTGAGGGACGCCAACTTGAGTTCCAGAATATAAAACATATTTTCCGTCAGTGTTTGTGAGTGTTGTAAGGCCATTTATGTCACCTAAAATTTTTGTTACTGCTTTTGTCTTAGGGTTCAAGAAAAACATATCACCAGGAACATCAGCGGAAGGTTTTGTGTTTAATGTGACAAGGTTTTTGTTGGGAAACTGTGGTAGCCACTCAGTAAATGGGGAGCTAAATATATTTATTGCAGAACTATTTTTAAAATCAGTCACAAACCCCAGTATTGGTCCACCAGTGTCCTTTAGATAAAAAAGTGTATTACTATTGTCTCCTGCAGTTGAAGCAAAAGGAATATAGTCAGGAAGAAAAACTTCCTCTGTTTTTAAGAAGGATGGCTGAACACTCTCTGTGGAGGTGCTTATTGTTATTGGGGTTGCGGATGTGCCTAGGTTGATAATATGGCTTTTGATAAGGCCATCTGTCTGGCTATCAAGGTAGCGGAAAATAACACTATTTCCTTTATTCCCCCAAAGGGCTTCTGCAACCTGTGGATGTGTTTCGTTTGAAATCCTTGTCTCAGCAAATGTATTAAGCGGTGTTTCAAAAATATTACCTAAACTCCGCTCCATGTAGCGAGCACTCACAGAAAGAGAAGAACCTGAACCTGTTTCATAAAACCCCGCACCAGCGACAGGGGTTGTGTGAAGTTGATAAAGACGTGGAAGGGGTGCTCCAGATCCCGGTACAAAATTACTTACGCTACCGTACCCTCCCGCGCCACCAGTGCCACCGCCAGGCGCTTGGGCACCACTCCCTTGAGGGAATGTGGGGACGCCACTCGTTTGCGGGGTTGTTTTCCTAGAAAGAAGGAAAAATACTCCAACTGCGAGAAGAAGGACAACTACGATTACTAGAATGATGAGATTGCGACGTTTCATGAATTAAATATGGTGTTTAATAGCAAACGTGCCAATGAGGGCTCGAACTATCTGTTGCTGGGGGGGTTCCTTCGGCAACGTAGGTGCCCGCGCCGGGGCCTGTTACATAATAATGATTTGCACTATCTACACCACAACCTTTGGCTGGAGCAGTGGGTGCTGGGGCATGGCTTTTAATATAGTTATCTAGTTGGGATGTGTGATGGAGGTCAACCATTGGCTGTCCTGGACCATGTGTTTGGTGTCCCCACTCTGTTCCACCAGTTATTGCTACGGAACAGTTGCAAGCTGTTGCGAGGGCTCTAACTCCATTAATGGCGCTCGTGGGGAGTTGGTACACACTTGTGCAATGTGACGGTATCGTGGTTTGGTCTGTTCTCCCTGTGCAGTCTGGCGTATATACCGAGACAACAGCGTTGTTGGGTAGCGGGGCAGTAAGAAGTGCTCGTTCACTGCTGTCGTCTGGCCAAGGACCAACAATGGTGCCATTTGCGCCCACACTAGTTCCTGTTGTGGAAGTGGTGCTAGCAAAATCCATTGGTGATAAACCGACAGGGGGCAACGCAAGATTAAAATTTACCAAATCGGGGTTAATTGAGTTGAGTATCAAATAAGAGGTAAGAACAAGAGCAAGGCCAATGAATGCATTTATCATCTTCTCTTTCGCGTCCATCTTTGCACTTGGAGAAATCCCCTTTGCAACATATTCTACCCCTGCAAGGATAGACATAATGACCGCAAGACCTGCACCAAGCGCGATAATAAGCTTTATCGCTCCCGCGAGATAGGTGGACATCGTGTAGGTGGACAGCGTGCTTCCCCCTGGCCCAATAGGTAGTGGTGCAAGGGGTGTATATGATGCGGAGATATCAGCGTGAGCGATAAAAGCACCTCCAATGAGGGCAACAAGTATTCCGCTAATTATTGGTGCAAATTTTTTCATAACTTTTAATTAAAATAATGTGTTACCTTGTGTGCTCTCGTTGTTACTAAAATAAATATGGAGAGACTGGCTCGCCTCCTGAAAAGATTTTTCAATATTACTCATAGAGAGTGAAATAAGTGAATCTCCTTGTGCCCCAGTATCGTTACGAAGGGTGATAGAACGACCATAGTTTTGTGTCGTTTGGCCGTTCATAGACCACGTGTAGCTGAGTGTTTGGGTGTCAGACTCATCGTTTGAGAAAAAATATGGCTCAGCAACAATCGTAATCTGTTTTTTAGAAAGAGTGTAATTCATTTGTATTGGGTTGTTATATAAAACCCCCAAAAGTGGGTCCTTCTCATAAAAAAGAATAAATGGTTGCGTTAAGGAAAGTGCGACTTGTGTTTCTGACTGAACACTATTATCAAGGGAGGAGACAACAACACTCACATTCGCATCACTATATGGTTTTGGGCCCAAAAAAGAAAAGACATTTTTCCCATATCCAGAAGCGGAACTAACAACCGCTCCATCCTTTTTCCAAACATACACAAGGTTGCCGGCGCTCAGTGCGTTACCCGGTGTGTTGTTGTCTGGGATAGCGACAACCTGAACTTGCGCTTGTGGGGCGAGAAGGGCTTTGCCACGGTAAAACGGAGGCGTATAGGTGGTAGCTTGCCAAAGGGTCGTAATACCAATCGGTTGCCACGACAACTTTTTTGTCACATAGTCCCCCTCTGGGGTGCTAATAGAAACAGAAAGCCGTGTTACTACACCACTTGCGCCGTTTTGAAAACTAAATGTTCTTTGACCAACACCGCTCGATACAAGCTGTCCGTTGATTGACCACTTGAATGTTGCTTTATCAAGATCACTCAAATAACTATCAATAGTCACAGTTATTGTATCGTTAGGACCAGGATTTTCTGGGGTTGATTTAATATCAAGGTAGTTACTGACAGGGTTTGAGCTTTGGGAAAGACTTGCCGACTGTACCGCAGAGCCCGCAAGTTGTTGCAACTGTGAGCTTATTAAGTCATATAGAGTGCTAGATAGGGGGGGTGTCGTGGTGGCGGTGTCCGTTGTTGTCGCTGTTTGTGCATGAACAAAAAACGGTATCACTAAAATTGCTACCAAGAGAATACGGTGTAATGCAGTGCGCAAATGATGCATGTGATTACATTATAACGCGGAATATGTAAAGGCGCTATAGTGGAACAGTGAAACTATTTAGTAGCCTGCTCCTCTGAAGCGAGAAGCTCACTTTTTGCTTTTTTTATAGCAAGAATTTGAGATGGATCAGAAGTAATAATTTGGTCTTCTGTGTAGGAGGCAATAGTGCGGATTGCCACATGTTTCATCCCTGCAAAAAAGATACCCTCCCCCACCCCAGACTCAAGTAAAAGAAACTTCTCTTCATCGGTCAAATTGAAGGCTTTTTGGACAGCATCTATCGCTGTAGGAGACTGTTTTAATAGAATTTGTATTGAAGAGTTTGTAATAATAGGAAGACCATAAGGGGAGCGGAGGAAGTCATTAACATCTTGGGTTATTGTTGCAATTCCTAAGTAGTATTTACGACCTCGCTTTGCAAGAGAGTATAGGAACGCTGCAGTGTCCTCAGACTTCATCATCCACCATGCCTCATCAACAACCAACAATCTCTTTCGCAGGGTGCGACGGATTGCATTCCAGATGAAGTGCGTCACCAGATACATTGCAACCGGCTTAAGGTCGTCTTCCATGTCACGAACCGAGAAAACGATAAATTTACGATTAATATCAACGTTTGAGGGCTGGTTGATAAACCCTGCCCATGACCCACGGGTGTATTTAGTGAGTTTCGTGAGAATTCCCTCGGCTCCATCCATACCTCCAAGTACAAGCTCAAAATCAGAAAGAAGTGGCGCTTCTATTGCGGTAAAATCAGAGTCAGGAGTTATATCTTTAAGCGCATAGGTTTCAGAAATTGCGCGATCAACAATCGCATCCTCTTCTGGGGTAAGGCCACCAAGCATTAAGCGGAAAAGACCGACAAGGTTTATGACGTTGGAGCGCAGGACATCACCAGGAGCTTCATCTTCTCGGGGAACCGGCAGGTCAAAGGGGTTGATGTGGTGTTCGGAGTTTAACGAAATGTTGAAGTAACGACCCCCCACAGCCTCTGCCATAGACTCATATTCTCGCTCGGGGTCAATAACAATAACATCGGTATCAAACATCAAACTACGAAGTATTTCGAGTTTAGTGGCGTAGGATTTTCCAGAACCAGACTTTGCAAACGTAACAGAATTGAAGTTTTCAAGAGAAAAACGATCAAAGAGGACAAGCGATGA
Source organism: bacterium (assembly GCA_021823825.1). Lineage (GTDB taxonomy): Bacteria > Patescibacteriota > Minisyncoccia > Phycocordibacterales > UBA1550 > UBA1550. Next base: position 17,697 of record JAKANJ010000001.1, read on the forward strand.
GTTGTGGCGATTGATACCATAAAGGATTCCATGGTCTGAAGTGAGGTCAAATGAGACAAATGGGAAGAAACTTGAAAGTGGCTCCGAGTTTATTTTTTGGGTAACGGTTATTTTGTCGTCATCCATCGGTATAATGCTCTGGAATGCCTCAACCTGTTGGAAAAGAGCTGGACGAATATAGATAAGACGGGACTCAAGCATTGATTTAATCTCTGCCTCTGCATGACCAAGCTCCTCCTCAGAGTCAGCGTATAGCGAAATATACAACCCAACGTCAAACATTTTTTCTTGTGCTTGCTGGAGACGATCGCGCAATGCTTCCAGGTCTCGATATGCGGCCTCAAGCATTGGATCCCTCACGAACCCCTTTCCTTCTCGTATATTAATCTGGCTCTGCACCTCAGCAACCTTTTTTTCAAACTTCTTCATTATTGCCGCGGTGTCAACGGGGTGAATATAAATTGAAATATCAAAAACTTTATCCAAATTGATAAGGGGAGAAAGCCAGTTGTCGGTAACTGTGCTTGGGTAGGAGGTGATAAAAAATGAACGTACAACCTTTTCTCCGAGGACAAGATCTTTTGAGGTAACTTTGACCGCCGATGGTGCTATCACGTCATTTAAATTGAGCGCAGACTCAGCATACATCTCCTGTGGAAGAATAGGGATTACGTTTTCGTCGGTTGTTTTTTGTTTTTTGAAAAAATCAAACATAAATTTTATTGTGCCACTACGTTTTTCTCTGCTTCACCCGGGTTAAAGAGGCGGTAGTAGAGCTCGGTAAGCTCTTCTGTGCCCAAAGGAACAACGCGAACACCTGTTCGTGCAAGGCCTTGTTTGACGATACCAACACGCTGTTCAATTTGTGAACGCGCCTCCTCAAAAGCCTCAACCGCGCTTGGGGACGGGACAGTGCTCTTTTCTTTTTTACCGCCCAAAAGACCCATAAAACCAGAAGATTTTTCACTGCTTGTTACTGATTTTGGTGGTGCATAGGGCACCACAACAATAAAAAGCTTATTCATAATATTGGTTGACTGCGTAATCTTTTGAATAAAACTTATGTATTCATGGATCTGTATTTTGAGAAGTTCATTGAGCTCGGTTTGTAGGCGAGCCTCAAGAAGTTTTACATAAGGACGGATATCCAGCTTTCTTGACTGTATAAAAATTTGTGTGGAGAACTCAAGAGAATTCAAAAAATTTTGAAACTGACCAAGAATGGCAACCTGTTCATCGTCGGACTTGAGAGCAAGGTTTATTGATGAAGCAAGAAGAAGTACGCGGATTGTGCCGTCTTTTAGGATAACGATTCCATCGCGGATTTCCTTGATTGGAACAAAATCTTGAGCTGCTTTTGATTTAATTGCCATAATTATAATTGTTTACCTTTTGGTTCAACTGTCGGGCTACCTCCGCCAACATCTAAACCAAGTGATTTATTGGAAAGATTTCCAAGAGATAGTGATGTTGGGCTTTGTGGAACCTGGGAAGGAAGCCCTTTCCCGGCGCCGGGAGATGTTTCTTTTGTCGTTTTTTTCCACGTGTAGAGCTTACTGCCAATATAGTAATTGAAGCCAGCCTCAAGAACACCAATAAACGGCTTTCCAAGCTTCTCTTTTGGGTAAAATGCAAGCGCCCAAGTGAGGAAACCCAGCCCAAAAATAATCGGCGCGGAGATAAAAATCCAAGGAATGAGTCGGTAAATAAAATATGCGCCAGCAATACCCCCTGCGACGTAGATAGCTTGCTTTAAGGTGAGTGGTCCGAAAAGTTTGTCCTCAATATCAATATATTGTGGAATGTGAAATTGCATATGAATAGTATAACGTATTTATCAAACTCAGGGAACGGTAAACTCTAGTTGTGATAGACCGAAAAACTATTTTTGCCCACTTTTGGTAGACACTTTGTTTCGCCAACACTATTCAATCGGCTCACGGTAAGGGTCCTTCCTTGGCACGACAGGTATTGCAACCTCCTGTGCTGTACTCGTTGCTGGGGATGGTGTTGCTGGTGCTTGTGGTGTAGAAGGCTGAACGGGGTTGATTGTAGGAGGGACAAACGAGGTTTCTGGGGCGACCGCCGTACTTGAGGCGACTGGCTCAAGTACGAGACTGTCTGGATCCGCTTGCCCCGAGGTGAATACCTGCTTCATTTTTTCCTCAAAAGGATGTGGCTCTATTTTGGGCTGTTGTGGTTCGGGTGTGTATACCCTGTTCCCAACCTTTTCTTCTATTGGAGGAATAAGGGGTTCTACCTCGGGCGCTATGGGCAAATTTTCTGGAGCGACGACGTTTTTAAACATTGCTGGCGCTTCAGGCTCTACGGGAACGTTCTTTTCTGTGGTTTCTGGTGTAGGAGCAGGCTGTTCTTCGCTGCTATTTGTCTCATTTTCAAAAAATGAGACAAGATCGGCACGTATTGAGTTAAAAATTTTCTGCTCTGTTGCATTAACAACTGCTTCAAGCACAGCTCCTTTTAACCCAAGTTCCTCTTGTAAGGCGGAGCCGAATTCATCAACCGGGACCAAACCAGCAAGAACAAGGGCAACTTCTCTTTTAAAGTTTGAAACCTGTTCTTCGTCTAAATTGTACATTGAAGCAATTGCGTCAAGGTCTTCATTCCAGTTTGGTGTAGCAAGAAACGCAACAACACTTTTAGGAAGTTTAAGAAGTTGCTCTTGAAGAATTGTTAATGTTTCGTTATCCATGAGGTATTTTTGTGTAATTTATGGTGTCGCTTGTTTCTTTGCCGCCTCAGCCGCTTTCTTTGCCACTTCAGCCTCATCAGCCTCCCTTTTTGCAGCTATTTTTTGTATCGCTTTAGTCATACTCTCTTCTTCTTTTTCTTCTTTTGCTTTTTTTGCTTTAGCGCTCGCGTTTCTGATCTTGTTTGCTCTATTTAATGCAGTTGTTCTTCCTGATGCTGTCCAATTATCACCAGAATCTTTGTGGCGTGCGTAGACCTCACGACGAGCCGCATTTTCTTCAATCAACTCATTCTTTGCTTTTTTAAGATCAGCGTCTTTTATCTTCTTTATTTCAGCTGTCTCTGCGCGCCGCTTTGCTGCCGCCGCAAGGTCTATTCCCTCAGCAGAAGCTGAGTGAGTTGAGATTGCAGAGTCCACATTATTTTTTGCCGTTGTGCGTGCCATTGTAGCATCGGATGCAGTTTTTTTCGCTACAGCCTCTGCCCTTTCCGCATCAGCCTGACCGATCTTTTTTCCTGGGTAGTTAGGATCTTCAAGCGCGTTTGGGTTTGAGGTTATTTTCTTCAGATTTTCAGAAGCTATTGCCAAAGCTGCGGCTGCGGCTGTTTCCTTTTCAACAAGCTCCTTTTCGGCTTTCTGAGCCGCGACAACGGCTTTACCTGTCTCACTCCCTGCCGCCTTCTCCTCGGCCTTCTTTAGGTTTTGCTCAGCGTCATAATCTGCACGGTTTGCTAGGTTTGCTTCGTGCTCTTTTTGTTCAATTGCTTTCTGTGGACGCTCCATGAGTTTTGCCATGTGCTCATTCTTCTTTTCCCTGTCCTCATTCCACTTCTTCCCTTGAGAGGTGTATGTCATCTCACTACCCTTACCTAGGCCCAATGTTTTACCAACAGCTCCGCCCCCGATATTGCGCACATCAAAGGTTGCATTCTGTGCCTTGTCTGCGGCAAGAAGCCCAAGCTTGCTAACACCGCGGGTTATTTTGTTTGAGCTCAACGCTCCCTCCTGGAGCTTCCCACTTGCGGCAAGCATTGATCCAGCTTGACCAGCGGCAAGTGATGCTCCGCCAGACGCGACAGCCACGCCTGCACCGATTGCTTTTGAAGCATACTCTGATGCCATTTTGCCAAAGTCGCCACTCATTTTTTCAGCAACCTTCAGCGCTTTCTGCAGCGCAAGGAATATTATTATTGCAATAGTGATTGGGACAACAAGCTTATCAAAAATGAAAGTTGAGGTACTTGATGCATCTCCCACAACACCGCTCAAAATACCGCCACCCGCAGAAACACCTTGCATAACGAGGTAAATCAAAAAGAGGAAGACCGGCGCAACAAAGGCTTGATCTAGGAGTGTGTTTGACCACCAATTAAAAATACTCCCTTTCGGTAAGGCAATAGATATAAAAGCAAAGGGTGAAAGAATCATCAAGAACCAAAAAGCAACAAGACGACCAAGGAAAAGCAATGTTCCTTTAAAAAAGATGTATGCCACCGTGAGGCTTACAAAAGCGGCAACTAAGAAAATAATAAGTGCATCAAGTGGGCTCGTGAGGGCTTTTGCACCTGCTTCACCGAGGAATTTTTGCGGCTGGAATTGGGCTGCAATTCCACTCGCTATTCCGCGTTGTTGTACATCGCTTGTACTTGTTTTAATTCCTGATGTGTTGGTTGTGCCCATGCTGTTGTACACCCCAACCGCAAGAACATTCCCGGCATCTATGACCACCTTTGTAAAAAATAGACTGAAGTTTATCAAAAGAGCAATGACAATGACGTTTATCACTGTCTTTTTCCAGTTGCCTAACCCCAGCATTGTCTGTATCCCCGTATAAAGGAGAATAAAGATAAAAATCATGTTGGAGAAATTCCTGAGAAGAACCCAGAGCGTTGATACGAACGGTTTATTTACAAATGCACTACTAATGCTCAAGGACAATGCCATGTCAAAGAAGTAAACAGCGCCCATGAGCAACCAGGAGGATGGAACATAAAAAGCATAGTACGCACCGATGGTGAGACAAGCGGGGACATCAAAACCATCAGTTATTCCTTTCCAGCATTGGAGTTTTCCAAGGTTTGGATTTTGGCCCGCGGGAGGTGCTGCTGTGGTTACGCTTACATTTCCTGTTCCTGTTTCACCTGTCGGGCTTGTGCATGTCAGGCTGTATGTTCCCGCTTGTGGCGGTTTGATCGTCCATGTACCACTATATTCTTTGGGGCCTGCCCAATTCCCCGGACCCGAAGCAAGACAACCATTAGGTGCCTTTGTATTTGAGGCTGTCCATGAAATATTGATTTGCTGAGTAGAATTGTCGGCAGCGAGTTGTTGTGGTGTTGCGGTGAGAGAAACAACGGGCTGTGTCGCCGAAGTTGGCATATTGACGTTTACGTACAAATAAGTGCTTGGGCTAATACTGAAGGTGTCGGGGTTAATGCACTTAATACCGAAAACGACAGGGTTTGCCCAAGTAGAGTCAATGGTAACCGGCACTGTCTGTTCACCCGAAGGAGGACGAGAGAGGGGTGTATTTGGATCAATGTTGCCTCCTGATATTAAACACTGTGATGGAGCATTAGATGCCCAGCGGAGGGTAACGCTATCACCATTATTAATCGTCGTTGTGTCAGTGTTGTCGTTCGGTGTTGATGAGGTTGCGGGCGCAACTGTTGCAGATGTGATCACAACTTTATCAGCTGCGTGGGCAAAGGGTGCCATTACAAAGTTAACTCCAAAGAACGTAATTCCCGCTAGTGCAATTAGTGTTGTTTTAAGAATTTTGTTCATCCCGTTAGAAATAGGCCGCGATTGAAGAGCGACATTGTGTTCTATTTCTTTTGTGTTGCTTCGACTTTTCATTTTTGTGTTCATCGCGATTTCTAACGGGATTCATTCGGATAAATTAAAACACGGTAGCTACTTAAAGACCCCCCGCACGGTTTGCTGTACGAGCTGGGTCAAAAGTGCAGTGATAACCTTGTTCATATCATCAGCAAAACCTAAACGATCCATATCAACACCAAGTGTTTTTGTAAGTTGGTTGGAGATGACATTTCCTGGGGTTGTAATGGGGCAGTATTTCTTTTCAAGTGCCGAAATAACTTCAGGGGTATATTTTTTAGGATCTGGACGACCTGTTGCATCAAGAGCAATTGCGTTGGGATCTTTTGGTTTATCTTTTATGTTTACATAGCTACATTTTTTAGGGTCATTATCAACAAGGTCAATAAAGCCATGCGACCATGCGAGTTGCTGTGCCTGAAGAGCTGCTTGTTGTTGCTCTCGTTGATTCAATTCGTCGCCTGTAAGCACCGCGACACCAAATGGGTTCCCCGCGTCATTCAAGGCGTTTGCGAAAGAATCCCACCCACCATTTGTGAAGTCATTATAAAAGGCGCCCGCATCACCTGTGCCAAACGGACACTTGACTTGGGATGCAAACATTTGGCTGTTGTCCGAGGATAAATCAACAGCATTGCTCAACGTGACGGTAAAATTGGGAACAAAGTTACATGCCCCAATGCTTTTAATTTGTTGAGCGAGCTCGGTTGCGACTGAGTTAGCTATATCAGCAAAAACCTTTTTAGGACTGATTGCAAATGATGGGCTACCATGGAATCCTCCTTGAATCCACTTAATAGTGCTATTTGTCATTTCTGTCAGCGTGCACTGCGCAAGAACATATGCAATATTATTTAAAACAGATTTTGTTGGATCTACTGCAGTGATAATACCTAAATTCGAGCCGGCAACAGTTGCCGCCGGGATATTAGTAACTGGAACGTTGCCTACAGCAGCTGCTGTCGCTGCAGCAGCTGCTGTCGCAGCCGCAGCTGCCGCAACTTGTGCATCTGTGGATGTGAGTTTTAATGTGTCGACAAGCCCTGCCGCAGTCCCTGTTGTAATACAAACTGCGAATGATGCATTGTCAGCGTGTGCGCGAGGTGTACCAGTGAGTGCTATGTAAACAGCAAAAGCGGATATCACAACAGTCTTTTGGAGTGTTTTGAAATTATAATTCATACTTTGTAATTAATTTGGCAGCACATAATTTTTATATTCATTTTGAGCAACAAGGGTATCTTGTGCTGCCTCCTGGTACTGTTTAAAGCCCGTAAGACCTTTAACGGGGTCATCAAATATCCCCTCCATTATTTTTAAACCATTTTGCATGTCTGAATAATCCTGAACAACCCGCAAGTGAATTGACGCGAGAGAGGATGGGGTACTAACGGCAAGGATTCCTTTAATTAATGTTTCGTAGTGAGCAATGTTTTGCTCAAGTTTGGAAATTCTCAATGCGCTGTTGGTGCCAGGGTCTTCTAATGCGACCTGGAGATCCCCATTTGTCTGTGAGGAAACAAAATTACTAATGAGTCTCGTCATTGCTACGGTGTAGTTAATGACCGCGGTGCGACTGTTGTCTTCGGTGATATTGAGGTCACTGACTTGATACTGTTTCCCATACGAGACGGGAATACTATTTGCTAGTACTTGCGCTTGAGATAACGCATCTGCGTCGCTCAATGTGGTTGTTCCTGTATTTTGTACAAATGCAGCGTAGTTGTTGATGAGCTGTCTCGCGAGGAGGTCTGTTGTCGTTGTTCCAAGTGGTGCGTCGGGCAGTGTTGATGAATCATTTGCAACCGTTGAAATTGGAGCTGTTTGTAATGTGTCGTTGTTTTGAGTACTACTAACAACTTGTAGGGTGTTTGCGTTACTTGCCACAGAGTTTGCAGATTCGTGTGGTGTTGCATTAAATAAATTTTTATTTAATGCAAGATAAATGATGCCTATGCTGAGGAGGACAGCGAGGAAGATAGAAAAGATTTTTTTTGATTGCTGGTTCATACCTCCTTGCTAATAAGTATACCAGATACTTATATGAATATACAGTAAAATTTGATGTTTTTTGTGGACAACCATAAACAAACTCGTTACCTTCGTGGTATACTTTTAAAATGAAATTCCGATTAACTTTTGCTGGGGCAGTGGCAGCTCTTCCCTTTTTTGTTTTCGCTCAAAATTATACCTTTTCCCGCAATTTACAGGTAGGAGTGTCTGGCGATGATGTCCTCGCTTTACAAAAAGCACTCAATCTTGATTCAGCGACGAAGGTTGCCGATACCGGGCCAGGTTCTCCCGGGAACGAGACTCGATATTTCGGCCCAGCGACTGCGCAGGCGGTAGTAAGGTTCCAAGAAAAATACAGCGCTGATGTCTTGCAACCCGTTGGGCTCACCGTGGGGACGGGCTATTTTGGCGAAAAAACGCGCGAGAAAATTAATAGTTTATTAGCAAATTCATCAACAAAAAATACGGCACCAGGCGACACGATATCGACCGCGGGGACCGCACCTGCGCCAGCGGCACCTCAGGGGCTAGAAGGTGTCGTTATTAAGACCCCCTCGCAATATTCAGGAAAGCCCGGCACATCAATAACCATAGGGGGCTGGGGATTTACGCCCACCAATAATACTATTTATTTTGGATCATCCTATAAGGTTGAGAATGTTGCATCAAGTGATGGTTACACGCTCACGTTTAGTGTACCGAGTATCCCCGCGGGGGCTTACGTAATCTCTCTGAAGAATAGTAATGGCGAGAGCCAAACAAAAACCTTTTTTTCAGTTACGAGTGCAACAGCAACCACGCCCGTCATTGAAAGTATCATGCCAGAAAGTGCAAAACGGGGTGAGACGGTAACAATAAAAGGAACAGGATTCTCCGCGACGGGGAACATGTTGCGCACCAGTCTCGGAGTTTTTGAGAATATTCCGTCTGTGGATGGGACGACGATACTGTTTACTATACCCACAAATACTTTTACAACGCCACCAACAGGTTTTTCTATACCAACAAGCACTCCGCCGGTGACTGCGGCAATATTTACAATGCCCGTATGGGTTTATGTTGCTAACGCAAATGGGCTAAGCAATGGACAAAGTTTTAATGCCAGTTTTTAATTTTGTGTTTAGTTGCGATGGTGCCACCCTTGTGAAATAATAGTATCTATACTTATGAAGTTCCTCTCCTTTTTTAAAAAACACACACTACTTTTTAGTATCATTTTCTTTTTTGTATTAATTACGACAGCATATGTCATAAAAATCAAAAAGAGTGAGGCAGCACTCGGGCTTCCATTTGGCGGACTCGTTCTTTGGGAATATCCGTGCACCTGTAGTCCTGGCACCATAATGGTCTATTTGAGTCTTCCTCGCCCAGGACTTTACGCGGTCAACCCAACAGCGTTGGGGCCACTTCTTTTTTTGGACAAAGTCATTGCTCCTGGATCGTGGCTTTTAGGGAGCTATACACCAGGAGTACAATCTTGCATTATGTACTACGGGCTTACCTGTGCACCCTTCCCCGTGCTCGGTACAATTACTTCAACGGGGACTTCGTTGTAATAGCAAGCCATTGATCCAAAGAAACATCTTCGGCCCGGGCATTTTCCTTTATCCCCACATCACGCAATATTTGTTGGGCCTCGCTGCCTAAAACTTCTTTTAGGTTGCCAGCAAGGACTTTACGTTTGTGTGCAAAGCCGTTTTTTACTATTTCAAAAAATGCGCCTTCTTCCTCTCTGTTTTTAAACTTTTTGTTTGAAATATTGTCTATTAAAAGAATAGCGGAATCAACGCGTGGTGCTGGGGTGAAGTAACGCGCAGGGACTTTTTTAATAAAATGGGGTGTGCCATATGCTTTTACGGAAATGGAGAGGATACTTTCTTTATTGTCTCGCGCGACAATTCGTGTTGCCACCTCTTTTTGAACCATGAGAACCATTGTTTCAGGCTTGGAACTTGATTCAAGAAATATTCGCAATAGGTATCCGGTGAGATAGTATGGAATATTTGCCACAAGTTTATAATGCTTCGGAAGATCAAGTTTCTTCTCCTCAAGAAGATTTACGATATCGCCATGAATCAGTGTAAGCTTTTGCTTTTTGATAGCGTCTCCAAATGTATTTTCTAGGAGCGGAATCATTCGGTCGTCCTTCTCCACTGCAATAACGTGCGCGCCAGACTCAAGCAGTTCTGTGGTGAGAAACCCTTTTCCGGGGCCAATTTCAAGAACGGTATCTGTTGGGGCGAGTAGAGCGGTGCGAACAATATCCCGTGCAACACCTTTGGCGTTTAGGAAGTTCTGCCCAAGAGATTTCTTTGCATGTACCATAGGTGGTTTATTATAACAAAAAGCTACCAATCAAGGCGGATTATCGGCTCATGCTCGCTGTCCCCCGCCTCAAGCTCAATGTACGCATCGTCAATATCTGCAAGAAATTCTGATGGAAGATTTACTTGGCGCTTACCAAAAATAGTTCGCACCGACGCATAGGAGAGAAATAGTTTTTTCTTTGCGCGAGTAATTGCAACATAGAATAAGCGGCGTTCTTCCTCTTCATCTTCCTTTGTCACATTCCCCGCACTCATTTTACGATGGGGGAAAAGGTCTTGTTCGAGGCCTGTAATAAAAACATAAGGAAACTCGAGTCCCTTTGCTGCGTGTACGGTCATAATTTTTACAGCACTTTCGCTCTTAATAAGAGAGTCCTGGTCACTTGCGAGCGCGGCATCCGCAAGAAGTCTCTCCACCGCTTCCTCTGGTGGCAGAAAATCGTATTTTGTAGCAAGGGTCACCATTTCATGAATGTTCTCAAGGCGGTCATTGTCTTCGTCAGAGCCTGTTTTTAAAGAAGCCTCAATCCCTGTTTTTTCAGAAACAAATTTAATAAGTTTTGATGTTTTTTCTACCGATGCGTACTCGCGAATGCTAGACAAAAGCTGCCAAAACTCTGCTACACGCTTTTTTGCTGCGGGTGCGAGACTCTCTTCATCTTTTGCAAACATTTTAATAAGCGTAGATTTTCCGATTCCGCGCGGGGGCACGTCAATGATTCGTTTGATATCCGAGAAACTTTCTGGATTAAGCGCTGCACGTATAAAAGAAAGAATGTCCTTTACTTCTTTTCGTTCAAAAAAACGAACGCCTAAAACTTGGTAGGGAATTTCCATTACAAGAAACCCCTCTTCGAGTGCTCTTGATTGAAAGTTCGCACGATAGAGAACCGCAATTTCTTCGGGTTTTACCCCGTTGTCAATAAGCTTTTTGATCCGATCCCCCACCGTTCGAGCTTCGCCGTTTTCGTCATAACTTTGAAGCAGGGTAATTTTTTCGCCCTCGTCATTTTTAGTAAATAAATTTTTATCTTTTCTGATGGTGTTTTTTTTGATTACATCGTTTGCAGCAGCGAGAATGGTTTGCGTTGAACGATAATTTTCTTCAAGGAGGACTGTTTGCGCACCATTGTAGTCTTTCTCAAAATTTAAAATATTTTGAACGTTTGCCCCTCGCCAGCTATAAATATTTTGGTCACCGTCACCAACTGCGCAGATGTTCATGCGGTCACCAGCAAGAAGCCGTGCGAGCTCGTACTGCACGCCATTAGTGTCTTGGTATTCGTCAATGTGAATATACTGCCATCTTTTTTGGTATTCCTTTCTCACATTTTCGTGGTCTCGGAGAAGGAGAACTGTTTTCAGCAATAAGTCATCAAAATCAAGCGACTGCTCTCGCGCAAGGGACGCTTCGTATCGATCCCACACTGATGATACAATTCCGCCAAAATAGGTACTTCCAGACTCCCTGCGGTATTCCGAGGCGGTCATTAGGTTGCCTTTTTGGCGCGAGATAACGCCAGCAATTCTGTCGGGAGAAAATTGTTTTATATCAAGCCCTTGAGCTTTCACCGCTTCTTTAATAAGCGAAAGTGAATTAGTTTTATCTAGAATCGTAAAATGCCTTGTTAAACCAAAAACATGAGCGTGTGCACGAAGAATATAGACTCCAAGGGAGTGAAATGTTCCGATAAAAGGGCGCGCATCACCATCGCGGACACCCGCGGCGAACCCGTGTTTTTCAAGGAGCGAGTCAACGCGTTCAAGCATTTCCTTTGCTGCCTTATTGGTGAAGGTGATTGCCAAAATATTTTGTGGGGCTACCCCTTCTTTTATAAGGTTAAGAATGCGATGGGTGAGAGTGCTTGTTTTTCCTGTTCCTGCACCAGCAATAATAAGCATGGGCCCATCCTTATGCAGGGCCGCCTTTTTTTGCATATTATTTAAGTGCTCTAAGTGTTCCATCCGTGCTACTGTAGCACAAAATTGCCAGAACGTATTTTTAAATTCTGTCGATTGCGTGCCCCGTAATAACATAGGGCGCATTTTGAAAGTAGTTTTCAAAATGCGCCCTATGTTATGTTAAACGTGCACGTTGTTGTGTCTACAGGGTGGCCTCATCAGGAAGATCTTCCTTCGCAATGTGTTCTGCGGGGTGCTCCTTAAAGCTCAGTATTACTTTTTTGAGCTCTTGCTCCATCATTTGGTGAAGGCCAGGTGCATTTTCCTCAAGAAACAACTGAATGTGTGTGGGGTCTCCTGTGGCAGTTATACGATCAAACTCCTCTCTTGCTGCGGGGGTGAGCCTTTCAAAAATAGCAGCAGTCAAGGATCGTAAAACGATCTCCCCTATTTTCCCAACGATCTCGTCTTGTGCCTCTCCAGAGAGATTTTCAATGCCGAGTTCTTTTATTAACGTTTCACGGATTGCTTGATTGTTCATATTGCTATTTTTCTGCTTTTTTTGTAAATCTATTAATTGTAATTGCTGCTGCCCGGGTTAGATAATCCTCTGCCTTTTCTTGGGGTTCTGGGTGGACGTCTGTTTCTGCAATTGCAAGAGCAAGGTACTCACGCATTTTTTTTGTTGCCTCCGGGTTGTTTATACCAATGTTTTTCATCCCAGGTTTCAAAACTGAAGGTTCTGGCTTTGCCTCCAGAATTTCCGCAACTGTTTTTCCAGAAAATCCCCAAAGCTCATCCTTCCAGTGGGGTGAGTTTGCTCCTTCCATCTTTCCTAACCCCCAAAAACCTTTTCGGCCCCAAAAAATATTGAGATGCTCGCGTACTTGTGCATCTGCTGACGCCAGTATCTGTGGATCGTGGGGCATTATTTCCTGTGGCATTGTTTGTGGCTGTTCATGGTTTTCGACTGTGGGCAGCGGGTCATCAATAACCTCCTTTTCAACAGGCAATGGGGCAATCGGTTTTTCCGCAGTCTTCATTTGGACGCGTTTTTCTGCGTCTGCAAGCATTTGCTCGTGAGAATAGACCAACGTATCGTTGCTGTCTGGGCTAAATTGCTCCCTTGGATCAGGCGTTGGTGATTCATGCAGCACTTCTTTTTCTGTGAAAGTACTACTTTCCACAGCAGATGAAATTTTTTTTATTTCTGATTGGGCAGAAGTAAACACCGGGGACTGTTTTTTATCGTCTGTTGGATACAAGTCATCTCGAATTACTGGATCCAGGTCGGGTTCGCTAATAGGCAAAAAAATAGAGTTGCTATCTTCGGGTTTTTTTACAGGATCAATTTTTTTGTATTCTGTTAGAGGTTTTGTTTCCTTCACATCGACAAGATAATCTTTTTTCTTCGCTTGTTGTTTGGTACTTTCAGGTAGCTTGTCTTTTAGTGGAGGAAAGATCCCCTTGGTCTTCATAAAATTTTCAATTACGACAGAAGCTGCTCGGTAGAGATAATCCTCAACCTTTTCAGATTTTTCTGGGGTGACGCCAGATTCATCCATTGCAAAGGTAAGATATCCTTGTATTTTTTTAAGTGCTACAGGACTTTTAATACCAATTTGTTTTTCCACTGCCGGGGATTGCGTTGGCACCATCTGCAGTACTTCGCTTGCTGTTTTTTTACTAAACCCGACAAGTGCGTCGTTCCAGTCAGGAGAAGTGCTCCCTGATTTTTTGCCAATACCAAGGAACCCCTTAGACCCAAAAAGAAAATCAAGATGCTTCCGCACCTGTCTTTTTGCGTATGCAAAGGCTTGTGGGTTGCTTGGCTGTGCACTCTTTGAAACGGCTGGTTCCACGCTTGTTGTGGGCATGGAAGGACTTTGCGTGTCCACTGAAGAAGATCCTTTTAGTAAGTCCTCTCCAATAGATATTTTCTCTTCAGGTTTTTCATCAACAAGTGGTTTAATGGGCTCTGCTGGTGTCTCGTTTGCAATGGGTATCGTTTGTGACACGGGAGCTTTGTTAGAAGAAGCTTCTTTGTCAGCATTTGCTTCTTCGTGGGTATAGAGAACACTCTCCTCGGGCGCCCCGTCTGCCTTATTAGACGAATCATACCCTTCGCTTTTTTTGACAAGGTCTGAAATTTCTTGGTGAAGAGTAAATGCTGTTGCTCTAGATCTGTTTACTTCCCCTTCTGCTTGTTTGTCTTCAGGGTTCAAGTTGAATCGATGCTCTGCCGCTGCCTGATGGGTGCGCAAGTGGTCGTAATCACGCCACTTTTTAATAAGGTCTGCCATCATTGCGCGATCTCTGGAAAAAGACTTTTCTGGAATAATTTTAGAAAGTGTTTGAGATCGGTCGCGCGCTTCCTCTATTAGTGTTTCTAGGCGTTTTGTTGTGCTTTTGGTAAGTCCCGCCCTTTTTGCTTCCTCAAGTTGCTTTTCAAGAATGCGAACCTGCTCAATGAGACCTGATTTGTCCGACTCGAGGCGTGCGATGTCATGCTCAAGGTGCCCTTCCGACATTTGGATATGGTGAATGGAGCGTTTAATATCTGGATTTGTTTTTCCAATACGTCCATATGTGTGGACGGGAGGGTGGTGTATTGCAGGTCTACTTTTTTTTACAGGATCAACGGTGCCCGTGGTTGACTGGTCTGCTGCTTTTGATGGGTCAATGTTCTTGTTTTGTGTGTCGTCTTTTTGAATATCCATACAATTATTCCAATAGTATCGCATATTTTTTCATCTGTGTATAACTAAGCACTAAAATATTATTGAAAATGTAAAAACTTGACCATTTTTGTTATCCACAGCATAGAACTAGACGAATCTCCTCAAGAGGGTCATTTTGTGGTAGTCTTTAGGGTAGCAATGGGGGTTGGCCCCTTCGCTCTCCGAACAGACGATATCTCCCGACACGAACGCATGACGGACACGGTTCATAACAAATAGACTTATTTCTACTAAATTTCATGACCCCCTCCAGAGGCGCATTGGCGCAGGTTGGGCGAAATATGCTTACGTTTCAAGGCTCGCTAGCATCGGGCTTCCTTTGCTATTTATTGGGGTTTGGCTAAGTACGTCGCATACGCAAATTGCATCTGCAAGTCAGGTTTCTATTTTGAACTCCGAGAACTCCCAAACAATTGACCTCCTCCAAGCGGGATCAATGATTGACCAAAACGGTGGTAAGGGAGGTGGAGACATTACTATTCTGGATAATACCGCAATAGCGCCCGATGCGGGACCAGCAGGGACTATCGCAGATATCCAAGCAAATGATTATCAGGGTGCTACGAGCGTATATATTGTTCACAAGGGCGACACCTTGCCACAGATTGCAAAAATGTTCAATTTAAATTTGGACACAATTCTTTGGGCAAACAATTTGACACGGAACTCGGCAATTCATGAGGGAGATTCGCTCGTTATTCTCCCCGTTAACGGCGTTCAGCATATTGTAAAAAAGGGTGACACTATAAATAGTATTGCGAAGAAATACGGCGCAAAAGTTGCCGATGTTCTTGATTTTAACGATATTCTCGCTGGGCAGGTTCTTTCTGTTGGCGACATTATTATCGTTCCCAATGGGATAACACAAATCAATACCACCTCGAAATCATCATCTTCTCCGGTGGTGAGCTCTTTGGCTGCCGTGCGCGCAAGGCTCATCGCGTCCTATCCTTCTATGCCGGGATACTTCAAGAACCCACTTCCTGAAGGACATAAAACACAAGGAATCCATGGATACAACGGTGTTGATCTTGCGGCACCTAAGGGTAGTCCTGTATATGCTGCGGCAGACGGTATTGTCTCTGTTAGCCACTTTAAACCTTTGACCGACCCATGGTTTGGCGGGTATGGTAACTATATTGATATTAATCACCCAAATGGGACGCAAACACGATATGCGCATCTTAGCGAAGTTTATGTAAAGGCTGGTGCGCACATAAGCCAAGGACAGATAATCGGTGCAGTTGGAAGCACGGGGGAATCAACAGGGCCACACCTCCACTTTGAAATTCACGGAGCAAAAAATCCTTTTTAACCCCACCTGAACCAGCAAAAAAGGTCCGACCTTTTGTAAAAGGTCGGACCTTTTTTGTTATCGCATCTCCTGCGGTCGGTATGCGAGAGCTTCAAGAATATGAGATTCAGTAATATCTGTTGACCCATCGAGGTCTGCAATTGTTCGTGCAACCTTGAGTGTTTTGTGGTGCGCTCGCGGCGAGAGTTTAAGCTGTTCTGCGGAGGTATTAAATAATGTGCGCAGTTTTGGAGTTAAAATAATAAATTGTTCAATATCATTTGCACGCATCTCGCTGTTTGTTGTGATTGCTCGTTTATGATTGGCGAAGCGCAGTGCCTGGCGAGCGCGCGCCTGCGAAACCCTGTTACGAACATCTATTGTTGATTCCCCTTTTTGTGTGTTTGAAAGTTTTTCATGACTCATATGAGAAACTTTCGCCCAAAGCTCAATGCGGTCAACGATTGGACCTGATATTTTGCGCGTGTAGGATGCCAGCGTTCCCGGCATGCAGGTGCAACGCTCCTCACTGCCATATTTTCCGCACGGGCACGGGTTCATTGCTGCAATTAATATGAAACGTGCGGGAAATGTCTCAAACCCTTTGCTTCTTGTTATTCGGATGTGGCCCTCCTCAAGAGGCTCACGAAGAGACTCGATAACGCGACGGTCAAACTCTGGAAACTCATCAAGGAAGAGAACACCTCGGTGTGCAAGGGTTATTTCTCCTGGTTTTGGTATCGCTCCACCCCCAATCACTGAAGGGTATGAAGCGGTATGGTGTGGTGCACGAAGTGGTGGTCTAACAATAATGTCCTCACGTAATGTTCCCGCAACCGAATGAATTCCTGTAACCTCGAGTGACTGTTCTTCTAAAAGATCTGGCAGAAGGTGGGGGAACGCTTGTGCAAGCATTGTTTTTCCTGTGCCGGGTGGTCCCCACATTGCAATATTGTGATTCCCTGCTGCCGCTATCTCTAATGCTCGTTTAGTAAACTCTTGTCCCTTGATATGTTCAAAATCTACCATAGTTTCATCCTTGTATGTTTCCTGTTTAAGAGAGGGCGAATGAATGTACGGCTTAATCTCAAAAGTTTTCTTTTTATCAAGATGGTCAATGACTTCACGGAGGGTGTTGGCCGGGTAAATCTGAATGTCAGCCACCAGTGACGCCTCTCGTGCGTTTGCTGTTGGGACAAAGATACTTGTAAGACCTACATCTTTTGCTCTGTGGGCAAGGAGTAAGGTTCCATGAATAGGACGAAGCGAGCCATCAAGAGAAAGTTCCCCTAGAAACATTTTTTCGCTTGGGTCAAAGCCAATTTCGCCGGAAGCGTTAAGGTAGGCAAGCGCTATTGCGAGGTCGTAATGCGACCCCTCTTTTTTGAGCTCAGCAGGAGCAAGGGAAATGACAATTTTCTGGTTCTTTTGCTTCGGTGAAGTAAACCCAGAGTTTTTTATTGCAGCGCTGACTCTATCTTGAGATTCATCTACCGACGTGCTGGGAAGGCCCACTAACGAAAAAGCATGCAGACCTCGCGATAGGTCTACTTCAACATCTACAATATGAGCAACAAGTCCAACTATCTGAGCAGAATACAGTTTGGAAAACTGCATAAAGCTTTACCCTTCTCGATGAGCGATGCAGGTGACTGCGGCAGGGTTAGCACGGAGACGAGCTTCCTCAATCTCTTCTTTGCAAACTCGACAAAGTCCATAGGTACCAAGCTCTATCCTTGTAAGTGCAGCATCAATTTCCATCAGGCGTGCCTCAAGCTCAACCTCAACTGCGGCATTTCCTTCAAACTCTTCTATGCTATCAGCAACATCATTTGGGTCTGCAGTTGGATTATTTAAATCTGGAGCGGAGGGTTCCCAGTCACCCTTAATCTCCGGATTTTTGTGCGCAATGCCGGTGAGCTCTCCCTCAATGCGCGCTTTTTCTTTAAGAAGCAGTTTTTTGTAGTCTGATGTATTTTTCATACGGTACAGTGTACCCCGACGGTTGTTCAAAAACAAGCGCACCTTACGAGAAATTATTTTTGCAGAAGCTGAATAATTTTCCCAAGTGAAGTTGGGCTACTGGTTATTACAATTGTGCTGTTGTCTGCAAACGCATATGCCACAATACCTCCCGGCATGTTCCCCAATACGCGTGCATCCTTGCCTCCAATAATTAAGTCTATAAATTTTGCAGTGTTTGGTACCGTGGATTCAATTTTCGTCCCAAAAATATTATCAAAACCTTGGGCGAGAGACGGTTCCCATGCAAGCATTGCTGCCCGTCCTATGTCCGGATCAGAAACCTTCAAAATTATAAATGATGCTGGCACGCCACCCTTTTCTCCTATAAGGCCGAACATAAAAGGTGCTTCAAGTGATGGAATGATACTGCTGGGGGCAAGTGCTCCCATAAAACTAAGAACGCGACTTGAAGAAGCGGCCGGCCCAGCAAGTCCCGTTGTGTCTACAGAGGGGTTTTCCGAGAAATAAAAATTTCTGATTGACCCTTCGGGGAGACTTGCCGTACGGTCAACCGAGATCATCGCTGCAATGTGCGCAGGCGTTTCATCGGTAAGCGCAAAACGCTTCTCGGATTGAGGAAGGAGAAGGGCTTGTGCCAGTATGGGGACAGGCACAGGGGCCGTAGTTGTTGCCGTTGGCGTTGTTGAGGTAGGGCCTCCAAAACCTAAAAATCCCGATGTTGGAAGAGAGATCTTTGAAATGTTTGTGGCAACAAGTTTATAGACAATTCTCCCCGCAATAAGAATAAGAACGATGAGGATGACGATAAATACTCTCCCGTGACGTTTTGGTGCGGGAGGGGTCGCTTCAGCCTGCGCCTGTTTTGCTGCAAGGGCTTCTGCGCGAAGGCGCTCTTGTTTTTTCGCCTCCGCAAGTGCAATTGAGGCAACTGTTTCTTTTTGCTTCGTTATAACTTCAGCAATATCATTTTTCATTGTGCGAAGAATGGGTATTGTAGGTGAACTGTCTTTTCCTGGCGTGGTCGGCGGAGTGCCTTCGTATGTGCCAGGCTTGAGTACTGGGCTTGTCTCAGTAGTAGGTTCCATATATCTATTATAACGCAAATATATTTTGCAACAAATATTATATTGACGTACAGAGACCTAGCGAATACTAAAAACCCGATGCATGCATCGGGTTTTTAGTATTCGCTAGGTCTAAACCTTTTCGTTTGATCCTTCTTTTGGGCGACGCGTTGCTTGTCTGCGCCCACGACGCGATCCACTTTCTCCACCAGGGTTCCCCCCACGGAAGCCAAGAAGGTATTTCCTTGGGTCGTCGCACATATCAATAAAGTCATCGCTTGCTTCACGAAGCCGTCCTGATGCAGAACGACCAAAGGTGATTACTTCAACCTGTGTTCCCATATATTTTAAATATTCCACAAGTGGAACAAAGTCGCCATCTCCCGAGGCGAGGACAACGCAGTCTACTTTTGAGGCCAGACGAATTGCATCAACGGCGATACCAACATCCCAATCGCCCTTCTTTGCACCACCAAAAAAGATCTGTAAATCCTTAGTTTTTGTCTCAATTCCAAGGTTGTTGAGTGCTTCAAAAAATGGTTTCTCCTCTTCTGTTTCTGTGGTGATAACGTATGCGATCGCACGAATGAGATGTCTTCCCGCGACGGCCTCTTTGAGCACCGCACCAAAGTTTACTTTGGCTCCATAGAGATTGCGAGCACTGTGGTAAAGGTTTTGTGTATCAATGAGCATCGCAACGCGTTGCTCTTTCTGTTTAATGACTGCCATATATAACTAGGTATAATAATTAGCTGTTTCGCTCGCGCTTCAAAAAATATCATTTTGTACACGGGCTCCCTGCTGTTAGTAAAAAATTTTAACTTACGATTACTTATGAAAAACAAAAATTCTATTCAAAATTAAATTTCATTAAAACAAGAACAAAGCTTTTCCAGTAAATAGTATTGCACATCAACGAAAAAACAAAAAGCCCGATTCGTAGTAACGAATCGGGCTTTTTGCAGGTTTACTTCAAGCCAATTTTCTTTACAAGAGTTTCGTAACGATCTTTGCTCTTGCGCTTAAGGTAGTTCAAGTGTGTACGACGATTTGCAACCATTTGAAGTAATCCGCGACGAGAGTGGTTGTCCTTGCGGTTCTTTTTCAAATGAAGGGCAAGTTCATCAATTGACTTGGATAAAACAGCTACCTGAGCCTCTGGAGAACCAGTGTCGGTGGCATGAATTTGAACCTTCTTTATAATATTGTGCTTTTGCTTCGTTGTTACCATTAGGTATACAATAGCATATCTTGCCCCAAATTGCAATACCCTTGCTGATAAGGCTGCATTTGGTCCACTTGGGGGAGGTGTCGATAATAGCACCTAAATTATAGGACTAAATTTCGTTGTCGCCGTTGGGGATAATCTCTATACCCCCTATGTCCTTGAGCTCTTTTGAAAATTCATCGTGAGGCTCTTCACGGACAGGCTTATCTACTTTGTTTTCAAGGAAAATACCCTGCTTTGCAAGAGCATTAATTGCACCCGCCGTGCTTTCCTTTGGGGTAGTTTTATCCGTGTCGTCTGCGTCGTCGCTCAAATTTCGTGATTCGGAGAAGAGGATATCGTCGTCTTTGGGATTCATGATATGTATTCTATCGTAATTGATTTTATTTTACAAAGCAACAGCGCTACGGGCTCTCCCGCCGACAGTAATATCTTGCTATACTAGTTATGTAGTGTGCCCCATGAGCGCTATTTGTTCCCCTAAGCCTTTCTTTTGAATGAAAACAACGTCGCACAACATTCCTTCAACTCCGCTTGGCGTATTTGTACGGCAATATTTAGAGTATCTCGAAATAGAGCGTGGGCGCAGTCTCAAAACGATAGAAAATTATGAACGATACCTCGCTCTTTTTTTAGCCATGAGTGGTGTCAAAACGCCAGGTGATATTACGGATGATGTCATCCGCTCTTTTCGATTGGCGCTCAATAGGCAGGAAGCGGGAATTCACGATGGTCGGAGAGAAACAATTAAAAAGAAAACACAAAACTATTATCTGATCGCATTAAGAAGTTTTTTAAAGTATTTACGAAAACGAGGAGTTGAATCATACGCTCCCGAACGAATTGAACTCGCCAAGGTTTCTGAGCGAACTATTGATTTGGTAACGACACCTGATCTGCACCGGCTTCTTTCTGCTCCTGATACGAGCACCCTAAAAGGGTTACGAGACAAGGCTATTTTGGAATTATTCTTTTCAACAGGATTGCGACTTTCTGAATTGTGTTCGCTCTCGCGCGATATTGATCTTGGCCGCGAAGAAATATCAGTGCGCGGAAAAGGGGAAAAAGTTCGTGTTGTTTTTATCTCAGATGATGCAAAAAATGCAATCATAGAATACCTCAAAAAAAGAAAAGATATGGATGATGCGCTTTTTGTGCAAGAAAGTAAGCGTGCGCGCGAAGATGGTTCTATTCGTCTTACGCCACGCTCTGTTGAACGAATGGTAAAATACTATGCGGCAAAAGCGGGAATTATGGACAAGGTAACGCCCCATATTTTACGACATAGTTTTGCAACGGACTTGTTGTATAACGGCGCTGATATCCGCTCAGTGCAAATGATGCTCGGGCATTCAAGTATTTCAACAACGCAGATTTATACACATATCACTGATAACGAACTTCGAAACGTGCATAAAAAGTTTCACGGAAAGAGACGTTAAGTTATACTGATTTCATGAAACTTATTTCTTGGAACGTAAATGGTTTGAGGGCAGTAGTACGAAAAGAACGATTCCTTCCGCTGTTTCAGGGAAAGCCAGATATTATCTGCCTTCAAGAGGTGAAGGCAGAGGCAGAACAGCTTCCCGAAGATGTACGAAATATCCCGGGCTACCATTCGTACTTCACCCATTCAAAAGGACGAAAAGGCTACAGTGGAGTCGCTGTATATTCTCGTGTCGAGCCGGAAAAAGTAGAGTACGGCATGGGTATTTCTCGCTTTGATGACGAGGGTCGGATAATTGTCCTTTATCTTAAGGACACGGTGATTCTCAATGTTTATTTCCCAAACGGCGGAGGCGGCCCAGAGCGGCTACAATATAAGCTTGATTTTTATGACGCTTTTCTCGATTTTATTGAAAAGTTGCATAAGCGAGGCAAGCATATTATTTTTTGCGGTGATGTAAACACCGCACACGAAGCAGTTGACTTGGCTCGACCGAAAGAAAACGAAAACCACACAGGGTTTCTTCCTGAGGAACGTGCCTGGATAGATGAAGTTATCTACCATGGATATGTTGATACATTTCGTACGCTTCATCCACACACGCGCGATGCATATAGCTATTGGGACATGAAAACTGCGGCACGAGACAGAAATGTTGGCTGGCGTATTGATTATTTTTTTGTAAGTCCTGAGCTTGTAGGAAAAGTACAAAAGGCAGAGATCCTTTCCTCGTACGAGGGTTCAGACCACTGCCCTATTGTGCTCGAACTTTTGTAAGCTATTTTACTCCGTGACGTTTGCGGATAATTGAAAGCTCCCCCTCTTCTGCTTCTTCTTTTTTCTCCTTCCCTTCTTCTCCTAACTTTTTTAGTTCTTCAGTGGGGAGTTTCGCAAGTTCACGTGTGCGTTTCACGAGAAACGTTTCCATATTATTTTCTGGATTATCCAACACCTCTTCAAGAAGAGCATGCAAGATGTAGCCAAGTCGAGGACCAGGTTTTTCTCCTGTAACTTCCATGACTTTTACTCCATCAACCTTGAGCATCCCCACAGAAATGGGTGCGCGCATGGCCTCTTCAATCATTGCTTCATATTTGCGCAAACGATAAGGCGCTTCTTTTGGGCGGCCCATACCGATGCGATCACATGCACGAACATTCATGAGGCTCCAGACATTGTCGGGACCAACATTTTTAACAATGCGGCGAACAGCAGAAAGAGTAATTTTTTCAATATCTGAAAAGAAAAGATGGTATCGCACAAGCGATGAAACAACTTCAACAATTTTTTGAGGATATTTAAGACGCTTAAGAATTTTTTCTGTTACTTTTCCTCCCACCACATCATGCCCGTAGAATGTCCAATTCTTTTTTTCCTCTGACCACCTGCGTGTCTCAGGTTTAGAAATGTCGTGAAACAGGGCCGCGAGACGAACGTGGAGCGGCCAATTTCTGTCTGCAGAGTGTTGTAGTGCGCGGATGTTATGTTCCCAAACGTCATAAATATGGTCGCCGTTTTGTTCAACACCAATTCCCTGCTCCAGCTCAGGAACAATATATTTGAGCAAGCCAAGCTTTTGACACACGACTACGCCCATCATTGGGTTCTTTGTCATCAGCATTTTAGTGAATTCATCACGGATACGTTCCATTGAAATTTGTTTCAAGTCTGAAGCTTTTTCAATAATTGCATTTTGAGTATCAAGCTCGATAGTAAATCCAAGATCGGTAGACAGACGAACGGCTCGTAAAAGGCGCAGGGCATCTTCCCCAAAACGTTCAAGGGGGTTTCCCACCGTGCGAAGAACTTTATCTTCAATGTCCTTTATGCCACCAAATATGTCCTTTATCTGTCCTTTAGAATCATCATAGGCAATAGCATTGATAGTAAAATCTCTACGCTTTAGATCATCTTCTAGTTTCCCGTGAAACGTTACTGTGTCAGGACGGCGTTTGTCAGAGTATGCCCCTTCTGTGCGGTAAGGAGTAACTTCAATAACTTTTAGGGTGCTATCCTCTGTTTCATTAACAATGCCAACTGTACCATAGTCATTTTCATAAAATGTTTCACTAAAGAGTGATTGGATTTCTTCAGGTTTCGCATTTGTCGTCACATCCCAGTCCTTAGGGCTTATGTTTTGTAAGATATCACGAACACAGCCACCTACGAGGTATGCCTCAAAACCTGCTTTTCGCAAAGTAGATGTTACATGTGAAACTTCTTTTGGGATTGGGTAGGAGATTTCCATCTATCGTTTGGTTAACACAGAAAGCATAGCTTTTTTTTTGCGTTTTGACCACTTTTACTGTACAGTTACTCAATCACATGCCCTTGTGGTGAAATGGATATCATATCGGTCTTCGAAACCGGCGTTCCAGGTTCGAATCCTGGCAGGGGCACAAGGCGAAAAACCTCCCCTGCGGGAGATTTTTCAGCACTTGTGCCAGGCGGAGCGATGTTTTGTTAGCAAACAAAACCGCGAGCCGGGGTAGCGAGTTTGTGTGAGCGACGGCGAACGCAAAACTCGTGACCACAAGAATATCACGAAAAACCTCCCCTGCGGGAGATTTTTCAGCACTTGTGCCAGGCGGAGCGATGTTTTGTTAGCAAACAAAACCGCGAGCCGGGGTCAGGAAGTGGTTACTTTGAGGTCTTGCAATATTTGAACGTGTCGGATCGCCATACATTCTGGGATTTTTAGTAGGGTATACCCGTGATCATGCTGCTATTTAGTGGAAGTGGTAAATTCTTGTGATTATAGTGGTTTCTCCCCCGTGTGTGGTTTTCTGTTATAACTTGGCGATATTGGTGTATCTACTGCTTTATAAGCTGGAATCTAAAATGAAAAACGGTGTTTTAGCGATAAGTATATTTCTATAAATAAAAACGAATGAAACAAGGCGCCAACAGCTAAATATTAATTTTTGCTAGGTAAATAAAGGATATTTTCCGTGCTAGCACTTTTGCTAATTCCCCTGTCTGTCTGATTATAATAAATACACAAGCAGTTTGTATATAAATAAGCAATTTATAATCAAAGAACGCCTCTTCCAAAAAAATAAAAAAAATGTATAGTATATCAGTAGAAAGCTTGCGGGTATGGTTTAGTGGTAGAATGCGTCCTTGCCAAGGACGAGACGGGAGTTCGATTCTCCCTACCCGCACATTACAAAGATACCCCAGCCACCCGGCTGGGGTACCTTTGTAATGCTTGGGATGTAGGGAGAATCGAACTGGCCGGAACGATGCCGAGCAAGGCCACGATAAATCTAGGGCACTGCGATTTTCTAAGGTCTCAGTCGAGACCAAGTAAATCGGGAGCATGCGAGGCCGTGAGGCGGGGCCGGCAGAAACTTATGAGCGACGGCGAGTAAGTTATCTGTGGCTTCGTTTCCCTACCCGCACATTACAAAGATACCCCAGCCACCCGGCTGGGGTATCTTTGTGTAATTTAAGCGGCAACAAGGCAAGTCCAATATATAGAATAGGTGCAGGTTCAACTCAACGCATAAAGGACACTAAAATATTAAAACACAGCCAATGAATAGCACGTCAACAGCCATACTAGGCAAAATATAGCTTAAAATTATAAAAACTGTGGATAACTATGTGGATACTGTTGATAAAGGACACATAAAATTAAAAGCGTAATGTCTAAAACTCTAAAAGACGTAGTAGCTATTTCTAAAAAACCTATACATCCCAATGGTATTTAAGAAATTTGCAAAAAAACGCAGATTTTTATGTAAATGTTACTAAGTAACATATACATTGTTATTCGTGAAACGTTCAAGTATACTGACTTGTGGCGGTACAAACAGAAAAACAAAAAATTGGAGCACTTGGGGAGGAAATTGCGTCAAAATTCCTTACTAATAAGGGTTTTACGATAAAATTAAGGAATTATCGTAAGAAATGTGGCGAAATTGATATTATCGCAGAAAAAGGGGAAATACTTCATTTTGTTGAAGTTAAAAGTGTTTCACGTGAAAGTTCTAATGATTTTGATCCAGGTGTTTCCCATGAAACGTGTGGCTATCGGCCAGAGGACAACATCCACCCACAGAAACTGAAACGTCTATCTAGGGCGATTAGACTTTATTTGTGGGAAAACTTTCATGAAAATGAGCCAAAATGGGTGTTTGATGCAATAACAGTAAAGCTAAATATCAAAACTATGCGAGCCTTTGTTAAGTTTATTGGGGATATCACGCTGTAGGAGCTTTATAAAAGTAACTGAGTGTGCTAGTATTTCATAACAATTTTCCGCTTTGGAGCGAAATTGTACTTGGAACGGTTCTCTATTGAAAATTGAAGCTATGGTCGGGGTGTGGTGTAACGGCTAACATTCCTGTTTTGGGTACAGGCGACTCCGGGTTCGAATCCCGGCACCCCGACCATGATTTTAATTGGTATCGGGGGGTATTTGACAAAATGTTGAATATCCCTGCGAACCCCTCGTCGTTCAACGGATAGGACGCAAGCTTCCGAAGCCTGTGACGCAGGTTCGATTCCTGCCGAGGGGACAATAGCAAAACTCCAGCAAGGTTAAGCCTTGCTGGAGTTTTGCTATATCGCGCCCCCTCGGCAGGAATCGAACCGTAGGCGACTGATTTTCTTGGTCTCAACAGAGACCTTAGAAAATCGGAGTTCCGACTGAAAGGAGGGGCGATTCCTGCCGAGGGGACAATGACAAAAACACCAGATTTGCTCCTGGTGCTTTTTGTTATACGAGTTATCCCTCAGTAGGAATCGAACCGTAGGCGACTGATTTTCTTGGTCTCAACAGAGACCTTAGAAAATCGGAGTTCCGACTGAAAGGAGGGGCGATTCCTGCCAAGGGTACAAAATATTCAAATCATGGTGCGGTGACACCCTTTCTGTGAAATTTAGTGACCTTCTTGATTAATGATCACCATTACGGTACTCTTCAAAATAGAAATAAATTGAGTCAATGGCGGCTCGAGGATACCAAGGGGGATAAAATGCACATACCTCAGGTACGGAAATACCTTTGTGTAGTCTGCAAGAAAAATGAAATTGTTGAGCATCGGACAGAGCATACCTATGAAGGCGATGTTCCCGACCAGTGTAACTGCGATCTGAGCACCCATGATGGGTACCACGTTTCTGGTGGGAAGTTGCTGAAACAGCGTCAGGAGGGCTGCTGGACTTCTCTCAGTACAAACATGCTGGCGGTTGGTCCTGGTGGTATTTGCGAGGACTGCCTGAAAAATGAAATCGTAAGAGCTCTTTTGCCACATCTTGGTTTCAATCCCTGGACATGACAACAGACAGAAAGCCGCACGGCAGTAGTATGTGCGGCTTTTTCTTGTTTGTTTTTCCACATTGGCGTAATGATTATTTTCTTTGTTGGTGTATACTGGTACTACATGAAACTAGGGACAAAGATAAATCTTATTCTTATCGGTGTTGTCGCAGTGACTCTCACAATCGGTTTTTGGGTAATTGTCGGAATAGAAGCAGGGAATATTGAGAATCAAGTAGTTGGTGACACCAACACGGTCACAAAATTGGTCCAAGAAGATGCATCTCGTGTACTCGCTCAGACACAGGCAAAAACAGGAATAACGCCAGATGAAACAGCATATTTGAAAAAAATTGTTGACGATGCTTTTTTGTTTGGAAAGACTGACCCAAAAGCTGCTTATGGTTTTTTCCACGATATTATTATTTTTGACAAGAATCTTTCTGTTCTTGTAAATAGCGGGGATACAAAAGAAAATTTTTCAAACGATGATCCAATTTACGTTAAAATTCGCCAAGATGTTTTAAGCGGGGCAAAGGCAAACGCTGAGTACGAACGTCTCAATGACGGTAACGACAACAGTGACGTTCTTGTGTACGTCAGTCCACTTATAATTCACGATAGCAAAGGGGACCGCATTGTAGGGGTCATTGAAACTCATGCAATGAAAAATGCATATCAAGATCGAGTAAATGCGTTGCGCGCGCGCATGCTAGGTGTTGGGGTTGTCTTTACTGCTGTTCTTGTTATCGCACTAGCAATCATTCTTGAGAGGCAAGTTGTTGGTCCGATTCGCAGATACTCACTTGTAGCACAAAAAGTTGCTGCAGGGGATCTTAAACAGCAGGTTGAGCACACTTCTAATGACGAAATTGGTAAATTCGGTGAGGTTTTTAACCTCATGGTGAAAAACTTGCGTGAGCTTGACCAAATGAAATCTGATTTTGTTTCTGTGGCCGCACATCAGCTACGCACCCCTCTTTCCGGACTAAACTGGGTAATCAAGTTATTTATTGGGGGAGATCTCGGGCCAACTACGGAATATCAAAAGAAAATGCTTGACCGGGCATATGAGGCCGAACAAAAAATGATAACTTTGGTAAACGATCTCTTGAATGTGTCACGTATAGAAAATGGCAAATTTGGGTATAAGTTTGAGAAAAACGACCTTGCACTCTTACTTAAAACACTTGTATCAAATGTTGATCTTGCCGCAAAGGAGCACAATATTGAAGTGAAGCTTGAACACAAGGGCGAACCATTTCCCGAATTTGTTTTTGATTCCGAAAAGCTTCTCATGGCGCTTCAAAATATTACAGACAATGCTCTCAAATACACGCTTCCTGGCGGGAGTGTAACAATCACAACAGAAAAAGCTGGTGACTATGCGGAGATAAAAATAAGCGATACCGGAGTTGGTATTCCAAAAGCGGAAATTCCTAAACTGTTTTCTAAGTTTTTCCGGGCATCAAACGTTATTCACCTACAGACGGACGGTTCTGGCCTTGGTCTCTTTATTTCAAAAAATATTATTATTCAGCATGGAGGTCAGGTCTGGGTAGAGTCTGAGGAAGGGAAGGGCACAACAATAACCGTGGAGGTACCAACCAAAGAGTCCCTACTCCCCAAACAGCAAGAGGAGGAGGGGACGGCCTGGAAAACACAGGTGAGCCAGAGCGGAGAAGCAACGTGGAAGGTCTAGTTGAAATATTCTTTTTGTATTATAATAAAAAGTACCTATTATGAGCGACAAAAGAAAAATAATTGTAATTGAGGACGACGTTATTCTCAGTGATGTTCTTGCGATAAAGCTTAAGAAACTTGGTTATGATGTTGATAAGGCTCAGGATGACGTAGCAGCATTCCAAAAAATTAAAACAGATCATCCTGCGTGCATCGTTCTTGATATTTTGATGGCACGAAAAGTTGGCATTGGACTTTTGAGCCAAATAAAAGCTGACCTTAGTCTTCGCGATATTCCTGTTCTCCTTACTGCAACCGCAGAAGATAAAGATGAAGTAAAACACGCTCGAGAGCTTGGCGCGCGCGATTTTATCTTTAAAGCCGTAATGGACCCAAATGAGATTGTTGAGAAAGTGGGCCAAATGCTCTCAGGGGTAGCGCCCGCTCCTTTGCAAAGTACGGCAAGTCAAGCTCCGGCGTCAGCACCTCAGGCTACGGCCCCAGTAGCAGGTGGAAAAACTTTTGTACTCGTCATTGAAGACGATAAATTCCTCAGAGAGCTTTTGGTGAGGAAGCTCTCAAGCGAAGGATTTGATGTCCAGAATGCAATTGATGCTACTTCAGCATTCGCTATTTTGGCGCAACGAAAACCTACGATCATTCTTTGTGATCTTATTTTGCCTGAAGTAAGCGGTTTTGAAATTCTTCAGCGCATTAAAGCAGATCCAAAGATCTCCGATGTCCCCGTAATCATTTTGAGTAATCTTGGTCAGAAAGAGGACACCGATAGGGCAATGGCTCTTGGTGCAAAAGATTTCATGGTTAAGGCAAACTTTACGCTTGATGAAATCGTTGAAAAGATTCGT
>JAKANJ010000016.1 GCA_021823825.1 bacterium
AAATTGGTCTACCGCAGCTTGTTTTTCGGCCAATAATTTTTGATATGCTGATTCCTTGTTTTTTGTTTGCGCGAGGAGTTGGGCTTTTGCAGCAGCCGTGTCCTCTGCAATCTTCTTTTTATCGCCAAGCTCGCTCTTATAGCCTAGGTAGCTTTGCTTTTCTATGTTCTTTTGCACTGTTTTGTTTTCGAGATCAACTTTAAGCGCCTTGAGCTGGTTAATATTTTCTGCTGTTTTTAAATTAAACTGGTCAATCGCCTCAACGTCATTCCATAACCCCGAAAAACTATCATTAGATAATGCAATCGCAACCAGATCATTCGTATCTTGCTCATTAAGGATCCTCATCGCTTCATTGATTGCAGCAACATGTGCATCAATCTCCTGCTGTCTTTCTGAAATTTGCGAATTGAGCTCAGCAATATTTTGTGTAGCAGTATCAGCATTAATTTGCGCAATCTTTATTTCCGTATCAAGTTTTTTCTTGGTAACCGTTAACTCGGTTATTGAAGTATTGAGAGTTTTTTTCTGGGCCCCCAAACTATCCAGATTTTTCTGCAAAACAGGAATTTCCTGTTTTAGCTCTTGGAGCTGGAGCGCAGTTGAAGAGATTTTATTTTGGATATCACTTACTGTCTGTGCACGAACGAATGAACCAACCGCAATAAACCCTATGACAACAAGTATCAAAACTAAAAATTGATAAGAGGGTGAACGCATAGATAATAAGGCTAAGCTGTTAGCAACTTTATTGCTTGTTGCAGACGACGAATTGTTGTTTCTTTGCCCAGAATTCCTGCGAGAGTAAACGGATCAGCTGATTTGGCACGCCCAGAAAGTGCATAGCGCATTGGCCACAATACGCGCCCTCTGCCAACCTCACTCGCATAATCCCATACTTTGGCTTTTACGGTTTCTTCTGTAAAATTGCCTTGGTCAATACTACCAATCAATTCTACTAATTTGTCAATATACGCGCTTGTTACAGCAGGATTGTGTTCCTCTTTACCATAAAGTTCGTTCTTGTTGTACTCAGGATCACGGAAGAAGTACTCGATCTCCCCCTCATCAACAAGTGTTTTAACTTCTCCAAAATTAGAGATACGATCAATGATTACTGGAATCATTTTTAAAAAAACAGATTGATTTTCCTTTACACTTTTTTGAAGGTCCGGAGGCAAACGAGAAAATACTTCCTCCCCTGCCCTCTCAATTGAAAGTAATTTTATGTAGTGCTTATTGAGCCATTTAAGCTTATCAATATTAAAAACTGCACCTGCTTTCTGCAGTTTCTCTAGCATAAATAGCTTAGTCATTTCATTCACTGAAATAATTTCTTGATCATTGCCGGGATTCCACCCCATCAATGCAACAAAGTTCAAAATTGCTTCAGGTAAATAGCCCTCATCGCGGTATTCTGTCACCGCCAGAGCTCCATGGCGCTTAGAGAGTTTTGATTTATCTGCAGCAAGAATCATTGGTAAGTGGGCGTATACAGGACGAGGCGCACCTAATGCTTCTTGAATAAGAATTTGCCGAGGAGTATTTGAAATACCATCATCGCCGCGAATAATGTGTGTTACGCCCATTTCGAAATCATCAACAACAACTGCAAAGTGGTACAAAGGCGTATCAAAGTCCTTTGCTATTACAAAATCGCCAAGCTCGGTAGTGTCAAAAGAAATATCACCACGAGCCTCATCTCTAAATGTAATAACGCGATTCGGGTTTTTAAATCGAATTACTTCCGTGCGCTGCCCCTCCTCTGCAATTACTTCTTTTGATAGGTACGCGAAACGTTTCTCAATGAGGTCCTCTAAGTGTTTTTTGTATATAGAGCCACGTTCAGACTGACGATAAAACTCATCATAATTCAGACCCAGCCACGTAAGGCCTTCAACAATATTTTCTTCATACTCTTTTTTTGAGCGCTCTTTATCAGTATCCTCAATGCGCAAAATAAATGTTCCTTTGTTTTGTCGCGCATAAAGCCAGGAATAGAGCGCAGTTCGCACCGAACCAATGTGGAGAACTCCTGTCGGAGATGGCGCAAATCGTGTAATAACTTTTTTATTCATAAATATGCAGGACTAGTGTTGAATACTGTGACGAAGAACTATTGAAATAATCTGCTCTGCAATTTTTTCAGCAGCATCAGTCTTTGAAAAGGCGAGTGCAGCTTCTTTCATAGCTTTTCTTTTTTCCTCATCCTTCATCAAACGATCAATTTCAGAGAAAATAATGTTTGGTCCAATATTTGCTTCCTCAATTACAGTAGCTGCGCCTGCCCTTGCATAGGCAAAAGCATTTTTTCGTTGGTGATCACCGACATGATTTGCAATTGGAATAATAATCGCGGGCAAACCCCAGGCGGCAATTTCAAATATTGCCGAACCTGCACGAGAAATAACAAGGGTTGCAGCCTCGGAGGCAAGGCGCATTTTTTCATTATCAAGATAACCATAGACATGATATCGATGTGCGTTTTTATTACCGCCCAAAAGTCCATTTATGGTCTCCTGAACTTCAGCAACATTTGCTTCCCCTGCCTGATGAATAATTTGATAATTCTCAACTAAACGTGGAGAGAGTGTGACCATCTGGTCGTTGATAAGCCGTGCACCAAGTGAGCCTCCAAGAATGAGTATTACGGGAATATCACGTTCAAGTTTCAACTCGTTCCATGCGTCCTTTCCCGAGGGTCGCAAAATCTCCTCCCTAATAGGGTTTCCGGTAAGCGCAGTACGACCTATGGGGAAAAAACTAACTGCTTCGGGGTATGAAATCGCGATCTTTTGGGCAAACTTTCCTGCCCATGCATTTACTCTACCAGGGACGCTATCTGACTCATGAATAATCACCGGTATTCGAAAAAATCTCGCAGCAACAAGAACGGGAAATGAAGGGTATCCCCCCTTTCCAAAAACAACATCTGGATAAAGAGCAAACATTTGGAAGAATGTTTTTAAAACGCCCCAACCCATTTTAAAGAAGTCAAAAAAATTTTGTATGGAAAAATATCCTCGCATCTTTCCCGCGGTTATCTTCTTAAACTTTATGTTGTTGTTATATAGGAGTCGTTCATCATATGGCTCTGTAGACATATAATACAGCTCAACATTTGCAAGTTTATTGGCAACAATCTGTTCATTAAGTTTTTCAGCAACAGCGATTATCGGGTAAAAATGACCGCCACTCCCTCCGCCAGTAAAAAGTATTTTCATATATGTGATAATTTGGAGATATTAAGCAAAATGCCGATTTCTAGAAAAGCAAAAAGGAGAGCAGTCCCCCCGTGGCTAACAAACACGAGAGGGACTCCAGTAAGTGGTACGAGCCCAAGCATTGCAGCAATATTCGCAAAAGACTGCGATACTATGAGTATAACAATTCCTACGGCAAGAAGTCCACTAAACATATCTGGGCTATGTTGGGCTATGCGAATTCCACGAATCCCAAAGACAAGAAATAAAAGAATAAGTGCGCCTGCGCCAATAAACCCAAATTCTTCACCCGCAACGGCAAAAATTGAGTCCCCTGTTGGCTCAGGAAGCGACCCAAATTTTTGAATACTTTGCCCAAAACCCCTCCCCGTAATACCGCCTGACCCAATACTAAGCAGTGATTTTTGAATCTGATAACTTGCGCCCTGTGGATCACGAGAAGAATCAAAAAAAGTTAAGATACGCTCTCTCACATATGGTCGAACCACCGCCAAAGCGGCAACCATAAGAATAGACAGCCCGAACAACAGTAATAGTTGTCGAATTTTCATTCCAGCAGCAAGAAGCATTGATACAAGCGTTAAAAAAAGTACGATAAGTGTCCCCGTGTCAGGCTCAAGAAGTAAAATAATAGCAGGAAGCACCAACACTCCAGAAAAAATAAGTAAGATATTTTTAAGTGATCCCATACGAGCTTTAAACTGAGGCAGAAGCGCTGCAAAGTAAATGACGGCACCCAGCTTAAGTGCCTCAGAAGGCTGGAATGAAAATGGTCCTACTGCAATCCACCGGTGCGCACCTTTAATCTGCTCAAAACCAATGTGCGGAACAAAAACAAGTAATGTAAGCAGCAAAGATACAATAAAAATATGCAATGAATATTCATGCAGCCACTTAAGTGGTATCTTGTACATAATAATCATTACAACGATACCGAGTATTAGACCCAAAACAATTTGACCGAACAAGAGATCTTGAAGCGAAAAACCTTTTCTGAATAAAAGCCCGAAAGAGGCAGATGTGAAAATAAAAATTCCTGCAAACGCAAGAAGAAGGGTGATCCCTAAAAACACTTTATCAAATGACTGTACTTTCTTCATACTATCCTATAAGGGCAATAATTGTTCCAATAATAGCGAAGATAACAGAAAGAACCCAATAGCGCATCGTCACTTTATAAGGAGGCCAACCAATCGCCTGAAAGTGGTTATGAAGAGGCGCAACGACAAATACTTTTTTCCCATTTCTAAACTTTTTTGAAAGAATCTGTATTAGACTCGATGCACTTGTGATCACGAGAAGAAAGGCAATTATTGGCAAAACAAGAACGGCTTTTGTTAAAAATGCGACAACGGTAAGCGATGTGGTAAGAGCCATTGTGCCCGTTTCAGAATTAAAAAAACGAGCTGGCGGAATATTAAACCAAAGGAACGCAAGCAGTCCGCCGACCACTACCGTTGAGAAAGCTGCAAGGTCTATCTGTCCTTGTGCAAAGGCAATAACTGCGTAGGCAGAAAAGATTGAAGCAAACACGCCCCCCGACAGGCCATCCACCCCATCAATAATGCCCCCAGAGTAGATACCGATCATCACAATAATAAACAAAGGGATAAAGAAAATCCCTAGATGAATATCGCCTGCAAACGGAATATGGAGGCTATCCACTCCAAGCTTCACATAGAACCACCAGCCACCGATAGCTGCAAGTAATGAGACGAACGCAAGCCTTATACGCAGCGATAGCCCACCCCCCATATAACTACCAGCCTCTCTGCAAACAAGGTAATCATCAATTAATCCAAACAACGCTCCTGCAATCAGCGTTAAAAACGGGAGCCACGTTTGATTTCGTGATAAAAAGGAAAGTTTAGAAAATACACTAGAGGGAAAGAGCTCCGACAAAACAAAGAATAGTAAGACCGTTATCGTGACCGAACCCCACACAACAACACCCCCCATACGCGGTGTTTTACGCTCTTCATCATTGTGAAGCTTGCTCGAGATTGTGGCCTCCCTCCCATCAAGAGTCTTTTTTACCCCAGAAACCTTCCACATTTTATGCTTGTACAAAAAAGCAGTTAAAAAGGGAGTGCCCATGATGCCAACAAAGAACGCAAACGCCGTTGGTAGGAAAATTTTTACAACATTAATTGTCATTGGTTTATTTGTGTATTGTACAAAAAGTAGAACAAAATCCAAAATTTGTGGTAACAACGACGTCAAAATATCAAACTAAAAACTATATTTTATTTGGTATCGCTGAATCTTTGATAGCAGCATCAACAAGCTTGGTCATATCATTGAATCGTCCCTTATAGCTTGATCCAAGAACCACGGCTACCACAGGGTCATTGATACCCCTATCAAAAATGACTGCAAGGTTACCGCCTGCAAGCGTCGTATACCCTGTCTTGGAAGCTATCAGACCAGGTATCTTTCCAACATCCTCATCAGTATTAGGAAGAACGTGTGCAATGTTATCTTGTGAGACAATACGAGCCGCTGGTAATGTGGTAATTTCAAGATTTGCTGGATATTTTTTCCAGAGGTCAGTCAATAATAGTGCGACATCGTGAGCAGATCCATAGGACCCCGGGGTCAGAAGAGGCCTGTCATGGTTTATGGTTGAACTTGCCGTAGAAGTGCTCACAATATCCAATCCAGACTCGTTGAAAAACGCCATTTCTGTAAGTCCAAGTGATTGCGCCTGTGCATTCATCATTTGCACAAAGTGAGTCCGAGCAGCTGCTTCGTCTGCGGGAGCAACAGGCTGACCGCCAGATCCAATAAATCGAGCAATGGTATGCGCTCCGTCGTTGGATGAAATAATAAGCATCGCATTGAGCAAATCGCCCATTCGCCAGTGTTCACCAACAAGGAAACCGGTGTCGCCTTCTGTGCTCAAATCATCCTTCGTTATCGTAATAAGTGCGCTCTCCGATGCATTCTCCCGAGCAACCAAGGTTGTCATTATTTTGGTTATAGAAGCTAGAGGGAGCTTTTCATCTGGATGTAAAGCGAACAGTACTTGATTTTTATTGATATCATACACGTACGCAGCTTCTGCATCGAGTGATAGACCATCAAAAGCATTGGCAACCGAAGCAGAAAGCTCGTTTTGTGAATTTTGTTGCACAAGCGTACCGCTCCGCGAAAAAGAGGTATAGGCCATTTGGAATACAAGCACGAGAAAAATTCCACTACTCAGTAGCGCAAAAAAGGGCTTAATCTTCTTCAGCGAAATCTTCATTATCTCCGGCATCTTGTTCATTTTCTATATTTGACTTATTAAATTTCTCAACCTCTGCTTTTGTTTCTTCGTACCCTGGCAAATCCGACACCCTGCTTATCCCCATATATGACAAAAGTTCAAATGTCGGCTGATACACGGTACTCCGACCGCCCTGATCAACTTTTTCAATTAAACCCCTGACAAGAAGATTGCGCAAGATATAGTTTGAATTTACACCTCTAATGTAGTTTATTTCGCTCCGTGAGATCGGTCCTCTGTACAAAATGATTGTGAGTGTTTCAAGCCCTGCTTTGCCGATATCTCTATCCAATTCTTCTTTAACAAATTGCTCAATAAATGTACTCATTTCTGGAGCGGTCCCCAACATATACTCATCACCATTCTGCATGAGTATAATTCCCCTCCCAGAAAGTGCTCTTTCCAAAGAAATAAGCGCTTCTTGTATATCCCCTTCGGTTACCTTTAACGCTTTAGCTAAAAAAGCCACCTTAAGTGGTTCACCTTTAAAATATAGGAGGGCCTCTATTTGTCTGGAAAGTTCCATAATTTTAGTATACCACAACGATTATTTCCCGTATTGAGGGGTGTCGAGGACGTTGGTTTCCATCTCTATGTCACCCCCGCAGGCATTTTGTGTTACAGCAATTATACCCTGTTTTACCAGCTCCAGCATCGCCAAAAAACCCACAATAATATTAACTTTTTCCTCTTTCCCAACCCCAGCAAATTCATGAAAGCTCATTTTAAAACTTCCCGTTATCCGCGTCGTCAAACGATCCATCATTTCCTCTAGGGAAATAACTTTTTTAACAACAACTTTGGGAAGAATACTTTTTTTCGGAAAACGAGCAATAATATTTTGCATTGCGTTTACTACACTTGGAATGCTTATTTCTGCGGTAGGTACAAAAACAACCTCACGGAGGCGAGCATGACTTTTCGAAAAAACGACTGAATGTCCAAAAAGGCGTTT
The DNA here is from genome assembly GCA_021823825.1 of bacterium. Classification (GTDB taxonomy): domain Bacteria; phylum Patescibacteriota; class Minisyncoccia; order Phycocordibacterales; family UBA1550; genus UBA1550. Next base: position 7,451 of record JAKANJ010000016.1, read on the forward strand.
GACCTCTAAACTCTTTTCGCGTATGCGTTGCAATTCAGACAATCGTCGCTCCAGCTCATGAATGTCCTGGTTTTCTTCCTCCGTGAGGTTTAATGATGGCAACAATGATTTTGATTTTATGAGTATAAGAGTAGAAGCAACAATAAGAAAATTTGATACAAAATCCACAGGCATTTTTTCAAATGTCCTCAAATATGCGACGTAGTCGTCTGCGACGGCGGCAAGCGATATATCATTGACAAACAGCTTGCGTTTTTCAACAAGATCTAGGAGCACATCCAAGGGGCCTTCAAAGACATCAGTTTTAACACTGTATACTGAATTCATCTGTTAAATCTTTAAATTAAGCTCCTTCAGCTGCTTCTCCTCTAACGCAGACGGTGATTCCATCATGAGGTCACGCGCTTCTCCTGTCTTTGGAAAAGCAATAACCTCACGAATGTTTGGCTCATTCGTAAGAAGTGTAACGAGGCGATCAAGTCCCCAGGCCATTCCGCCATGCGGAGGAGCACCAAATGCTAAGGCTTCAAGCATATGCCCAAAATTATTCTGAATACGCTCTTCTGGAAATCCCATGATTTCAAATACCGTTTTAAGCCCTGACGCTTTGTGGTTGCGGATACTTCCGCCTCCAATTTCAAATCCATTCAGAACAACATCATATTGCGTAGTGAGAATTTCACCGATGTTCTCTTTGTTCATAAGCCATTGTTCGTGCGCAGGCTGTGGCATTGAAAACGGATTGTGAGTAAATGTCCAACCACCTTCATCTGTTTTCTCAAAAAATGGAAAATCTATGACCCAGCAAAATGCGAGCAAGTTGGGATCGTTCTTGTCGGTACGAATATCCGGACGGTCCGATCCGTATTTATCCATCGCCTCTTTGTAGGTCATACGGGGAAATGGAAGTTGCTGTATTTTCTTCTCAGGGAAAAGTGTCTCAACAATACGAACAAGTAACTCTTCATTTATTTGCATCACATCTTCCTGTGTCACAAATGACATTTCCATGTCCATTTGTGTAAATTCGGGCTGACGATCCCCTCGCGTATCCTCATCACGGAAACAACGCGCAATTTGGAAATATTTCTCAAAACCTGCGACCATAAGGAGCTGTTTGTACTGCTGGGGTGATTGTGGCAAAGCATAAAACTTACCGTGGTACAAACGTGATGGAACAACATAGTCACGTGCTCCTTCAGGAGTAGACTTGGTCAGAATTGGTGTTTCAATTTCCAAAAAATCCTTTTCTGAAAGATGGTTCCTAACAAGAGAAATAATCTTGTGTCGCAATTTTATATTGGTTTGGAGGCGTGTACGTCGCAAGTCAAGATAGCGATGATGAAGACGAATATCCTCGCCGATCTCGTGACCATTGGACATTACGTCAAAAGGTGGAGTCTGGGCTTCGTTCAAAACAGTCACACCAGTAATTTCGATCTCCACGTCACCATTGAGCCCCTCTTTTATCATTCTTTCTGGACGCTTATTGACAATACCTTTTACCGCAAGAACCCACTCTGAACGCACCAGAGAGGCTGCAGCATGGGCTTCAGTATGATTGGGGAGAGCAACCATCTGAACCTTCCCTGAAACATCCCGCAAGTCAATAAAAATAAGCTTGCCGTGGTCGCGACGAACGTCAACCCACCCAGAAATAGTGACTTCCTTCCCTACCCAATCTTTAAGATCCTTAATGTATGTTCGTTGCATGTTATTTAAATTAAGCCCAAACCAACTTTTTTGCGCACTTCATCCATCTTTTTCCTTGCAATTTCACGAGCAATGACTCCCCCTTCCTTTAATATTTTTAATACTTCTTCTGGATTGCGCGCTATCTCCTTTCGACGTTCGCGGAGAGGTGCGATAAATGCGATCATATTTTTTAATAAGATATCTTTTGATTCCTTGTATCCAATATTCCCATTTAGGTATCTATCGCGTAACTCAGGCAGATCATGAGCACTTACGAGCTTATGGAGAGCAAAAACATTACAGGTATCTGGGTCCTTCGGCTCACTTACTCCTTTTGAGTCCGTTGGTATACTCATAACCGCTTTTTTAATTTCATCATCCTCTGCAAAGAGGGCGATGGTATTGCCATAGCTCTTGCTCATTTTTCGCCCATCAGTACCCGGAACTGTTTTCACCTCTTCCAAAGTCATAGGCTCGGGCATATTGAAAGTTTCGCCAAAAATACGATTGAACTTTTGCGCAGTATCACGTGCGATCTCAACATGCTGCTTTTGGTCTAGTCCTACTGGAACAACGTCTGCACCGTAAGCAAGAATATCAGCAGCCATGAGAATTGGATAGTCAAAAAGGCCTACATTTACCTCCTTGTTTTTTGCCTCAGCATCCTTAAATGCGTGCGCGCGAGAAAGGTATGGAACGGTTGTGATTGTATTGAAAATCCAAGTAAGTTCAGTGACTTCGGGAACGTCAGACTGCAAAAAAAGTGTTGCTTTGCGCGGGTCGAGACCAATTGCAAGATAGTCCATCGCTACATCAAGAGAAAGCTTATGCAAAAGAGCTCCATCAGAAACACTCGTAAGCGCATGGTAATCAGCGATAAAAATGAATGAGTTGTACTCATTTTGCAGGTCCGCAAACTGGCGCATGGCACCAAAATAATTGCCAATATGGACCGTTCCTGTCGGTTTCACCCCAGAGAGAAGCAATTTCTTCATTTATCCATACTAGCAGAAATATTCAATATTTTAAAGTGGGTATGATACAAAAAACCCCAAAATATGCTCGGTGTTTATCAGATAGATAAGGACCTTATCAAGCTGTGTATGTAGCGGGCGACTCT
>JAKANJ010000017.1 GCA_021823825.1 bacterium
GTCTGGTCCCGTAAAATTCCAAGTAAGGTTGTCGTTATTTGAAGCAATCTGGAACATCAAACTTGTCGCTGGATCCTGTGATGTTGGTTGCCAGGTGAGCGTTGAGTAAGAAGTCGCTGAGGTGCCACTATCAAAGGTTGAGGAGGTAAGCGAGCCAGACGCAGCATAACCGATTCCATTGTTAAACAAACGCAGTCCCGTTGGAACACCAGTCGTGCTGATATTTCCATCATCTGCATAATACAAGGTAGACGTACCGATGGTCGCTTGACCAGACCCACCCGACCAATCATCTGACGTCCACACACTGCCACCGGTCACTTTATTAATATCAAGCGCTGGTGAAATTTTTTGCAACTCTACATTTGCGCCCTCAACAGGGTTTCCGAGGGAATCCTGCACAATAACGAGAAGACTATTTGCCGTTGCTGGACCGAGTATTAAATTAAAATTTTGGCTTGTATTTGGTAAAACATTCACTTGTTGTATTGGTGATGAGCCGTACACGAGATAGCTCGCAGTAGTGAGTCCTGGTGTGTAGCTGTCCCACTCAATATTTGAAAGCGGAATTTTCCCATTGGTGTCTGATGTGTAGGTATTATCAAACTTTAATACACTGGGCGTCCCGATAAGCTTTGAACCCTTAACCTCAACTCCAACATTGGGGACCGCAGAACAAACTTGATCCAACGTATTGAATGTCAAATTGCTTAGCTGATCAATTGAAAAACTAATTTGTGTGACTTGGCCAGCGAGAATAGTCGCATCTGCCTTTATGGGGCTTGGATTGGAAGCTGAAACAGGATACGTTTGATCCGTTGAATAATTATTTTTTGTAACAACGACGTGGTAACTATTATCTGAAGGAGGCAACCCCACCTCCACCCAATTACCCTGTGCGTCGGTCGTTCTTGATAAGCTGATATTGGGAGTAACGGCGGTGTCCGTGATCTTTACCGTAGCATTTGGTACTGGCTGCCCGACAGCATCAAAAACTTTGATGACCAGAGCCCCTCCCGACGCAAGACTTTCAAGTCCTTTGGGGGCAATATTCGTAACAAAGCTTTGCGTTAAATCATTTGTTGTATTTTTAATATACAATTTTACTTGCTTATAATCGTTTGGTGCTGGGTCAGTTCCCGCAACTATCGTTCCGTCAGCGGGATCATCAATGTAGTTAACTACATAATAAATTTGGTACGTATTTCCGCCAACAACTGTTGTTGTTGCATTTGGCTGGTCTGGTAAAAGTCCTGGAGGATTGCCGTTTATTGTACCGATCTGCGAATAAGGCATATTGTGAACAATCTCCATATACTGATTCGCTAGTTCCGATACGCTCGTATTCCCACGGTACACCCCTGTTACCTTTGTCATGGATGCAAAAACTTGGTAAATACTCATCGCCAGTATCGCAAAGATGCCAATACTCACTAAAATCTCAACAAGGGTAAACCCGCCGTTTTTTTTGTTCTGATTTTTAATCATTACAATATTAAATATTGTTCATTACCGAGTACATTGGTGAGATCATTGAGATTGCAAAGAACCCCACGGCACCACCAATAAGCAACATGAGCAGCGGCTCAATAATTGTAGACATATTTTTTGTTGCATCGTCAACTTCATTTTCATAAAAAACAGCAACATTGAGCAACATTTCAGCAAGCTTCCCCGTTTCCTCACCAACCTCAACCATGTCTGCAACAAGCTCAGGGTAGACCTTGCTATGCTCAACAAAAACTGCCGAAAGAGGGATTCCTTTTTGTGCCTGCTCGGCAGCTGTCTGCATTACTTCTTTAAAATATGAATTTTGGAGGACGTCCTCAGTGATTTTTATTGCCTCCAACATCCCCACGCCAGAGGCTAAAAGCGAGGAGAGGGTTCGAGCGGTGCGAGCAGCATTCGTTTGCTTCACAAGCTCTCCGACTACAGGTAGACGAAGCACAATAAATTCAAATGCGCGCCTTCCTTTTTTTGTTTTTAAGGTACCAACAAAGAGACCTATCACCGCCACAATGCCCAAAAGCGCCTCAACAAGGTGTGCCGACAAAAAGTCGCTCAAACCGATAATTATTTGCGTGCTAAGAGGAAGCGTCGTGTGGAGATCCTTAAATGTTGACGCAAGAGTAGGAACTACGAAAATAAACATAAGGATACCAATCAGCACAAGTGCAGATAAAATAACGGAAGGATAAATCATTGCACCCTTAATCTTTTTCTTTAGTAAATAACTTTTTTCCAGCTGGTTGCCGATAACAAGGAGAGCTTCAGAAAGCCCGCCGGATTCCTCTCCAGCCCGAACCATTGAAATAAAGAGCGAGGAAAAAATTTTTGGGAACTTTTCCATACTTGCCGACAATGTTGTTCCACGGCTGATATCGTCAATGAGTGCCGTTATTGTTTTCTTGAATGCAACATTTTTTGTTTGGCGCTCAATAATTGCAAGCGCGCGCGAGAGTGGCAATCCCGCGGACATCATGGTTGTCAGATTGTGCGTAAATACAACGAGCTCCTGCGTGCTGACTCGTGAAAAAATCCCCATCAGGGCGTCCAGGTTAAACGACGAAGATTTTTTGACCTCTTCTACGAAGATGACAATTTTACCAGCGTTACGTAAATCAGTCGCAGCGGCAAATCGATCTGCCGCCTCTATCTCTCCCTCTGTTTCCTCATCGTGGCCTTCTGACCAATTTGCCTCACGTGCCTTATATTTAAATTTAGCCATTGTTCAATATATTATCTCTCAAAAAAGGAAGACGCGCAATCTTTCTTTCCCGCATCAGTGAGGTCCACGTGACGTCGTATTAATAATGTGGCTTCTCCTCCACAATCCCACTCTTGAAATTTATTTGACGTGCTAATGCATACAAAAGGCTTGATAAACGATTTATGTATGACAAAGAATCCTCATGAATAAGAACAACCCCCTCATCGTGCACGGCAACGACTCTGCGTTCTGCACGTCGTACGAGTGTTCGCGCAAAATCTAACTGTGCAGCAAAACGAGTACCCCCAGATATGAAAAAACTTTTTATAGGAGGAAGATCGCCTTCAATAGAATCAATGATACTTTCAATTTCCCGTATTGATTCTTTAGAAATATGTTTTGGTGCACCAGCAACTTCTGCTTGAACAATGAACAGATTTTGCTGTATTTGGTTCACTATCTCTGCAAACAAATAGCTTTTATCACGAAGACGCAATGACTGTTTTGCATGTTCCTGTGTTTTAATAATACCTAAAAAAGAATTTGACTCATCAAGTGTGCCGAGAGCCTCCGCAACAGCTGAACTTTTTGAGAGCCTTTGATTACAGCCAAAAGTACTGGTTGTTCCATCATCTCCCTTTCTTGTATAAAGCATGGCTAAAAAATTACTCAGAAATAACGCGGAGAACTTCTTCAATAGTAGTGATACCCTGTACCGCCTTATAAATACCGTCTTCAATCATTGTGATCATCCCCTCCTTCTTCGCTTGTTTTTCAATGTCTGCAGCCGTCGCCCCCTTCATAACTAACTCACGAATTGCGGGTGACATTTTCAAAACCTCATGAATACCCACACGTCCCTTGTATCCATCTTCGCATTCTTCTGATTTTTGTGGTCGGTAAAATGGTGTATCCTCCCATGTCGCGTGTGGCCCAACAACCTTTTCTTCTTTTAGGACCTCCATAACATGGTCAAGATCCACTGTTCGACCCAGTACTTCAATTTCATCTTTTGTAAGTATATATTTCTCCCGCACACTACAAAGCCGTCGAACGAGACGTTGCGCAATCACCACATTCAACGTGGAAACGATAAGGAACGGCTCAATATCCATGTCGAGAAGCCGAGGAACCGTTGAGGCAGCGGAGTTGGTGTGCAGAGTAGAAAGCACAAGGTGACCCGTAAGCGCTGCGTTTACAGAAAGTGACGCCGTTTCGTTGTCACGAATTTCGCCAACCATAACGATATCAGGGTCCTGTCGCACAAGAGAACGTATCCCGCTCGCGAACGTAAGACCAATTTCTGGCTTTACTTGCGTCTGGTTGATACGCGGCATTTGGTACTCAATAGGATCTTCAATTGTTGAGATATTGACGTCGGGCGTGTTGAGGATATCAAGAATTGTGTAAAGCGTCGTTGATTTTCCGGATCCCGTTGGGCCCGTATTTAAAATCATTCCAACATGTTGCTTTGTCGCTGCGTGAATACGCTCAAGCCCTACACCGTGGAAACCCAGACCTTCAAGCGTAAAACCAGAAACAGCATCGCGCAACAAGCGCATAACAGTTTTCTCGCCGTAGTACACCGGAAGTGTCGAAACACGAAAAGCAACTTTTTCTCCAACAGATTCAATTTTGAAACGCCCATCTTGAGGCAAGCGTTTTTCATCTAGCTTCAAGTTTGCAAGGACCTTAATACGTGCCACAATTCCGGCTGCTACACTTTTGGGAAGAACCATAGCATCGTGGAGAATACCATCGATACGATAACGAATTACAACCTGCGTATCTTGAGGTTCGATGTGAATATCGGATGCCCCCTGGAGAATTGCGTGGCTCAAAAGCGTATCAACAATTTTGATGACAGGTAAATCTTCGGCGAGCTTTTTAATTTCCTCTTCCGTCGCCTGTTCCTCCTCTCCGCCCGCAACCATTTTGAGCGCAGACGCCTCCTGCTCAATAATATCTCCGAATTCAGCTTTTAAACTTTTCTGATATTGTAAAAGCGCGCTCTTCATTGACTCAGCATCAGTCAGCCGAGGAAGAATTTTGAGTCCAACTTTCTTTTTAATAAATTCAATTGCGGTTAGGTCTTGCGTATCAAGCATCGCGACTTCAAGTGTTGTCGCATTTTTTTTGAAAGCAACGATATTGTGCTTCCGAGCAATTGGCTCAGGTATAAGAGAGAGTACTTCAAAATCAATCTTTTGCCCCTTAAGCCCTACATAGGGAATTCCAAGGAGGTATGCTTCGGTGCGTCGTAAATCTGCTTCACTAATTTTTCCTTCTGACAAAAGGAGGTCGCCAAGATACATCTTTTTTTCATGCGCACGTTTTTCTGCATCATCAAGTTCGGCTCGTGCGATAAGACCTGAATCAATGATAAAGTTCTTGAGTTGTTGGTTGTCAACTTTCATACACCAAAAGTATACCAGACTTCATTCTTCAAGAGAATGTACTTTTTTGAAAAAAGAAAGACCCCGTGTTTAAAACACGGGGTCTAGAGATTTTGTATTCAGCCTTGAGCGGAGACTCCAAGAACGGCGAGAGCGGCAGCAAGCATGGCTTTTGCGGCAGCACCGTTCGGAGACTTGATGATCATCTTCTTGATTTCGGCGGTGAAACCAGCCAATTCAAGGACAATCTCAAACTCTCTGACTTCAAACTCGGTCAAGTTGGGAAGAGGGATAAAAGCACCCTTCTCCAGCTGAACGTCAGCCTTTTCCGTCGGCCCCGCTGTGGAGCCAGGCGCAGGTGCGCTACCGTGATTCATGCTCACTATCTCCCAGAAGCAAGGTCCGGAAACTGCCGGCGCAGATACAATGAACAATATCTTCTCCTAGTATACTACCAATTTTATGCATTGTCAAACTTCACCCCGTCATTGACAAGCAGGCATGCTTTGGTATAATGACCCCGTTAAATGCCCGTCCCGAAAACGGGCCATTTTTTTAGAAAACTTAACGAACGAGCCCTAAAAAGGCTTAAAACACAATGCTAGATTTAAAAACAATGGGTTCCGCCCTTGAGCAACTTGAAGCAGATCGTGGCATACCACGAGAGAAAATTATTGAGGCAATTGAGCAAGCTCTTGCTGCGGCATATAAAAAAGATTACGGTAAAAAAGGACAAATCGTTCGCGCGGTTTTCGATGTAAGCTCTGGAAAAACAGAGTTTATTCAAGTAAAGATTGTTGTTGACGAATCAGAGGTTCGTATGCCTGAGGATAGCGATGAGGATGCTGAAGAAAAGGAGGCAAAGCTCAACAAGGGAGTTGATAAAGGAGAAGAAATATCTATCCGTCGTTTTAGCCCAGAGCACGACATTCTTCTTGCTGACGCACGACGCATTAAACGGGATGCTGTTTCAGGAGATGAGATTGTCTTCCCTCTCGAAACGCATGCAGACTATGGTCGCATCGCCGCACAAACCGCAAAACAAGTAATTATCCAACGTATTCGCGAAGCTGAGAAAGTTTCAATTATTGGTGAATACGGAGGCAAACAAGGCGACATCGTTCAAGGAACAGTACAGCGAATGGAACGCGGAAATATTTTTGTTGACCTTGGTAAAACAACAGGTCTTCTTTCCTACGAGGACCAAATCCCCAACGAGCGCTACAAGCAGGGTGAACGAATCCGCGCATACTTATATAAAGTAGAAGAGACACCTCGTGGTATTGACGTACGCCTTTCACGTACACATCCTAAAATGATTGAGAAGCTCTTTGCGCAGGAGGCTCCAGAAGTTGCTTCGGGGACTGTGGTGATTAAGGCCGTTGCTCGCGAGGCTGGCTCACGCGCAAAAGTTGCCGTGTCGTCCACCGACGAGCATATTGATCCAATCGGCTCATGCGTCGGTCAGCGCGGTGTACGTGTATCAACCGTCATGAGTGAGCTCGGTGGTGAAAAAATTGATCTCATTGTTTGGTCGGCAGACCCAAAGAAGTTTATCGCAGACTCTCTTTCACCTGCCCAGGTTCAGTCTGTTGAAACAGATGAAGCAACTCATCAAGCAACGATTACCGTATCACCAGACCAGCAATCGCTTGCAATTGGACGCGGTGGGCAAAATGTCCGCCTTGCAGCTCGACTCACGGGGTGGAAACTTGATATTGTGAGCGCCACGACGGGAGAAGTCGCAGCAGAAGCAACACCAGAAGACCAAGAGCAAGCAGGAATTAAGTAATCTAAAAACAACACATTCTATGATAAACACCTTTCATGATATTATCCCGGGGAAGAATGCTCCTGATGAGATTAATGTGATTATTGAAATCCCGAAAGGATCAAAAAATAAATACGAAATTGACAAAGCAACAGGGTTAATTGCACTTGACCGAGCGCTTCACACCGCACAAGATTACCCATTTGATTATGGCTTTATGCCACAATCTCTTTGGGATGACGGCGATGCACTCGATGTTGTTCTTCTCACAACATATCCCCTTTTCCCTAATGTTCTCGTGCTCGCAAGACCGGTTGCGATTATGCACATGACAGATTCAGGCGAGGGAGATGACAAAGTGATAGCCGTTCCGGTGCACGACCCACGCTGGGAGGATATACGAGACTTAAAAGACATAAACAAGCACACCCTCAAAGAACTTGAACACTTTTTTTCAACGTACAAAAAGATACAAGGAAAGGAGGTCGGCGTTACGGGATTTTCCGGCGCAGAGGCAGCAAAGGCTGCGGTCATAAAGGGCGTGAAACTTTACGAAGCAAAATACGGAAAGAAAAATTAGCGTCAATACAATAATGCCCCCTTCGAGCGCTCGAAGGGGGCATTATTGTATTAAGCTCTACAGTTTGATATTCTATCATCAAGGATAAACGGTGATTAAGCAAGATTTCGAAACGTTTTGTATCAAATATAATTTTATTTATTATTAAGGCTACTTTGTAAATAAAAATGGAACCAAATTTAGACAAAAAGACAGAGGAACACCAAAAAGAACCGATCGGTGCACTCATTAGTATTATTGTTGTTGTAGCAATTATCTTTATTGGTGCCTATTATTTTTTAAAAAACTTGCCGTTCAATAAAGGGGCCCAGAGAGCAGACTCAAGCGCAAGCGTTTCGCAGTAACCGCTTCTTTGGCAAGAAAACCGCCGTGTGCCATCTGGCACACGGCGGTTTTCTTGCCAAAGAAGAGTGAAAAGGATATATTGGGGCCTACATATGACTGACATAAAAACTGAAGTAAAAAATTTATCGGAAAGCGAAATCCTTATTACCTGTGAGATTCCCGCAGATGTATTTGAGGAAACAAGAGCGCGCGCGATAGAAAAAGCAAGCGAGGGGATCTCAATTCCTGGCTTTCGCAAGGGGCACGTTCCTGAGAATGTTCTTGTGCAAAAATTTGGTGAAGCTCTCATCCTTGAGGAGATGGCAAACCTCGCCATTGAAGACGCCTATCCAGAGATTTTGAATAGACATAAAATTCCTGCAATAGATATGCCAACCGTAGCAGTAACAAAACTTGCCAAGGGCAATCCTTTTGAGTTTACGCTGACATTCCCCGTAATGCCAGAGATAAAGCTTCCTGATTATAAAAAAATTGCAAAAGAGGTTATGTCGGTAGAGGAAGATACTAATGCAACAGATGAAGAGATAGAACAAGCAATAGCAGAACTGCGCAAGCAAAGCGCAACAAAGGATGCAGAGGGCAAGGAGGTTCTACCAGAGGTTGATCTTGATTTTATTAAAAAATTTGGTCCTTTTGAAACAATAGACGATTTCAAATCAAAAATTAAAGAATCCCTCACCCAGGAAAAAGTAGCTCGGTTGCATGAAAAAAAGCGCATGCAAATTATGGAAAAGATTGCTGATGGCATGACCGTAAAATTACCGAAGATGCTCATTGATGGAGAACTTGAAAGAATGATAGGCCAATTCCGTCATGACGTTGAACATATGGGAATGAAATTTGAAGAATATCTCACAACAGCGAAAAAAACTGAGGCTGAGTTGCGCGCTGAGTGGGCGGGAGATGCAGAAAAACGCGCAAAGATACAGGTTGCACTCACAAACATTGCTGAAACTGAAAAGGTTGAAGTTTCAAAAGAAGAACTTGAGCGCGAGGTAAAGGCTGTCCTTGAAAAATACAAAGAAGCAGACCCTGCTCGTGTCCATATTCATATTGAAATGCTACTATCCAACGAAAAGGTATTCCAGCTTCTTGAAGCACAAAAATAGTTTGCAGAAAAAGACCGACACAATGTGCCGGTCTTTTGTTTTTTGCTTGAACCGTTAGAGCTCGAGCGTTTGATACCAGGGAATGACTTCTTGGATTTCCTTGAAGGTCACCAGGCGAGTCTGCGCATCGTGGGGAAGCGCCCCCGGGTCGATACTTTCGCCCTTCCAGGTGGTGCAGGGAATAAAAATACCGTTCATCCCCACGCCGAGAGCGGGTCCAATGTCTGAAGAGAAGGAATTGCCGACCATAACGACTTGCGAAGGCTTAAGCTCTCCCTCCCACTTTTTTACCACGTCTGACCCGCTTGAACTATTCAGCTTATCAAGAACTCCCTGATAAACTTCGCACGTTTTTTCTGGGACAATATGGATGTCGCTGAACCACCGCCCAAGGTTGAGAGCGTTGATTTTCTTCTGCTGCACCCAATCGTCACCTTTGCTCACCAAAACGAGCGGGTGGTCACGATTCTTGAGGAAATTGAGCAGATTTTCTCCCCCGGGAACAAAGCCAAGTTTCCGGTAATTCGTTTGATCGAATGCACGCATACCGATTTCA
>JAKANJ010000018.1 GCA_021823825.1 bacterium
AGGAGCGACACAAATGGAGCACCATTTACGGCGTCCGAACGCAGACGATATATAGTAATCTATATATCGGGCAAGTGAGGAGCGACACAAATGGAGCACCATTTACGGCGTCCGAACGCAGACGATATATAGTAATCTATATATCGGGCAAGTGAGGAGCGACACAAATGGAGCACCATTTACGGCGTCCGAACGCAGACGATATATAGTAATCTATATATCGGGCAAGTGAGGAGCGACACAAATGGAGCACCATTTACGGCGTCCGAACGCAGACGATAGAACAAATCCATTACACGAGAAAACCCTCAGATTTTCACTGAGGGTTTTCAAATACCTATATCGATAAGCCGAATTCTGTATCAAGCACCATCACTGGTACCTAACGGTAGCCATTTATCTAGGCGGTGAGTTGCCTCATCGCTCAAGCGGCACTCTCGTATTGCTACGAGCACGGCCTTGCACCCAGGTAAGGATTTAGCCGTTTCACCCTATATGTTGCCATACAGGCTTACCCACGAGGGGTATCTCCTTCTTTCGTTAGAGACGTCTCTGCTCGCACCTCTCGGATTGCTCCGGACGGGCGTTACCCGCTACCCTACTCCGCGCCTTACGGCGTGGGAGTGTTCGGACTTTCCTCCCCGCTTCCCTTGCGAGAGGCGGAGCGACTACCTGATGTAGGTTTTTACATTATAACACATTTTTACAAAAAAGAAAAACCCCATTCCTGGGGTCCCTCTTTTTATCCAAACAATTATTTCTTTACTTTCTTTGGTTTTTTTGCCTCTTTGTGGGCATCACGTCCTTTTGCCATAATATTTTGCTATTTATTATTCTGATATAAAATTACTATACAATCTCACAAACATTCCCTGCGCACGCAAGCTCTTTCGAGCCCTGTGTCTGATCTTCTCGCTCATAACTCATAATTTTTGAGAAATCAATGTCAGGGAATTTTTTAATCATTGCTTCATATTGCTCCTTGGTAATCTCTTCATAGGGAGCAAGTCTGTACACATGATCCTCGCGAGGGAGGAATGAGAGACCGCCAATGATATCCCAATTTTCGTAAAGCCAGTTTGCAACGGTGATCCATTCATTATCCCCCACTGAAATAGTAACAGATGGATTGTGCTCCGTATAGTTCTCCTTTACCATTTTCCAGTAAGTAAGTTGATCAAGAGCACTCTGGTCATCTTTAAAGAGAGATTTTTCCGGCGCTTTAATCGGGAATTCAAGAACATACGTTACCGCATTTTCCATAGATTGTCCGACTTCAGGATAATATGGAACTCCTTGGTCCTTGAGCATTCTAAAGAGCCCGTCTGTTGCAGAAATACGAATGCGGCGAATATAGTAGGCCGCATGGCGTGGGTGCATTCCCGACGAAGCGTCCACAAGCTGAGAAACTGTTCCTGATGGCTTTACTGCTGTGACAGCAGTTGCAGGAGTAATACCGAAACGTTTTGCAAATTCAATATTAACCTTGATTGCCTCATCACGAAGTTTTTCCATTAACTTTGGATTGCGCACGACTTTGCTATCCCACTGCCCTGTGATAGATACACCCAACAAACGCTCTTCTTCGCAATTTTTCTTCCACTCCTTTGAAAGGTACTTGAAGTCCGTGAGTGTGGACTGATACGTACCAAGAATTGCTGCGAGGCGAGCTTTTTTCATAAGGGTCGCTTCGGTATCTTCCGCACGGGCAACAATCTCAGAAAGATTGCAGAACTGTTTTGATTTGAGAATGATCTCACCACAAGGGTTTGTTCCTGCGGTGTCAACGTCCTTTTCAAGAACTTTCCAGCGACGAGCGGGTACCTGTTTTGAAAGCGATCCACGATTGAAGATGCCACGCTCTCCCGATCCACCCTTCATTAGAGATATCCACTCATCCAAAAACTCAACATTTGTTGGCTTCTGTGTGTAGACAGCAGAATTATTTGCCATCATACGCTGTGGGTCCGTGAGATAAAACTGCCCGTCCTTTGCATGGCGCATCTCATAGTCATCAAGATCTGACAATGAAATAAGTGCTGTGCGGCGTACACCTCCAGAAACAACGACTTCACCTAATTTGCAGATAATGTCATGGAGGTCAAGGTTTGAAAGACGGCGACCCTGTCTCCTCAATACGCGTTCGCGAGAAAACTCCATAAGTGAGATAAGAGGCTCTGGACCAGAACTCTTGCCTCCCATAGTAATGAGACGTGCACCCGCGGGTCGAAGCTTTGAATAATCAAATTTAATATCGTTGCCGGCAAACCAAGCGTTCATGCCTATCGCATAAGCATCGGCCCAGCCCTCCTTGCTGTCTTCCACGACATGCGTTGCGAGCATCTTCCCCGTTTGTTTTTTAATTTGAGGGAACATCTGAACATTTTGACTTTCCGCACTTATACCGACCCCGGCTCCGCACATAGAGAGGTACATGATCTCCGAGAGGTCCTGGATGCACGTAGGCGCAATAAATGAACAGTTGTATCCAGTAACGTTGGTTTTGCGGGCAGCATCACCAGCGCTCCATACAAGACGCATTGAGGGCATTACCTCTTGTTTAAGGATAGCTTCACGTAGCTCTGCATACTCTTTGTCGGTAAGCTTGTTACCCAAGTTTTCCTTCATGAAAGCAATATAACGATCAATCGTCTCAATCCAGGTCTCGCGACGACCCTCTGCTTCAATCCACCGCGAGTACGATCGATAGTATACAAACTCCGACATCGCATTTCTGAAATATTTCTTGCTTTCAGCGACAAGGTTCTTGACCTTTTCTGGGATTGCACCAACAGTCTGCCGTGCGCGAGCCCGCTCCTCACGATAAAGGATGTACGCCTTCGCCGTTTTGACAAACTCCTCTAAAATAAGCTCTTTTTCAACAGTATCTTGTATACCCTCAACCGTAGGAATGAAGTCTTTTACGAGCTTAGCGACACGAGAAAGCTCAGATTGGACCTTCCGAGCGATAAATTCAGCCTCTTTGCGTTCCCCTTCCCCCGTTGAACGCATTGCTTTGTAGACAGCACTCACCACGTGCTCAATATCATAAGGAACGATCTCTCCATTGCGCTTGCGAACACTCAAAATCGGACCCTTTTTTGACTCTACGACCGCATTCTTAATTGGCTTACTATTTTTTTTCATGCATTGCTTGGTTATCTCACATTAATAATAAATCGCTTCCTTTTGTTGCCCTTATTGTACTCTGAATTTTTTTTTCTGGTAGGTGGATAACTCTAAAAATGGACAGTGAAAAACAAAAATGAAATGATGGCAAACACCTCGCCAAATAATGAAGTATTTACCGCTCTATTTTTAGCACATCGCCAAATTTTAAATGATGTGATGCAAAAAAACCTGAAGGAACTTCCAAAACATATTGTGCCGGTGCTTGTGGTGAGAATATTTCTGGGTAGGAAGAAGGTTCTGCGTCCTCTTTAACAAAAATTATACGATACTGCGAGTCAAACCAGATCATATCTATGGGAAACAGCATTTCCTTCATCCAAAAACCATACGGTTTGGCATCCTGAAATATAAAAAACATTCCTTCGTTAGGTTCTAGTTTTTTGTAGCCACTTAACCCTTGGGAACGAGATTCTGGAGTTGCAGCCACCGTAAGGGAAAGAACCGTGCCACCTAAAATTGCCTTTATTTGCAATGGTTTTATGTCAATTTTATTTTTGTTAACGCCAGGTGATACCAAAACAAACAACACCAAAATAATGCCGATAATACCAGTATAGATAAGTCTCCAAACGAAACGTTTAGTTGTCGGTTCCATTTCTTCCATCGGTTGACGTTCTCTGTTGAGACTCTGGAACTTCTGGTACTTCTCTTGCTTCACCTACGGCATGAGTACTACTACTTGTTTCCATCGTTTGCCCTCCTTCTTTTGAGCCTCCTGGTAAAGAATCTCCACCGTTTATCTCGTTTCTCGTGCGAAGAGATTCTTGATTTTGCTCCATCAAGTTTTTTGCTTGTTCTGAAATATTCTTTGCAGATTCAAAATCACCACGAAGAATTGCCTCCTGCGCTTGGTTCATAAGAGCCGCCGTTGAGGTCGTGAGTCCGACAGGAAGACCAGAGGATCCTCCTGCATTCCCCAAGATCTCGCGGAGACGCATCGCTTGCTCAATATTTTTTTCTGCAGCTGCTTGTGGGCCCATGGCTTCGTCAAAAGCAGCCTGTTCATCCGAAAGTTCAGAAGAGATAGCGTTACTTTCCTCTGCTGTCTGGTTTTTTTCTTTTGTAACAGATGCAAGCGCCTGAGTAAGGCCTGCAACTTGGGGATCAGTGGGAGAAAGCGACGCAATTTTCGCCTGAATTTGTTGTTGGGCCTGATCCGCACGTTCTGCATGCTGAGCTAGAGCATCCTTTACTTCAAGATGCGTAGAATCAAGCTGGTCCCTGAGCTCGGTTGCAAGGCTTGAAACATTTATACCTTTTGCCTGCTCGCTCTTTATAATAGCGGCTGCATCAGCAACCTGCTGAGCGAGGTTCTGTTCTGCCCCAGCGACATCAGCAACCTTACGAGCTGAATCAGCAAGGACTGCGCTTATTTCCGCTGCACGCTCCTTTGCGTATTCTAAGTGAAGTTTAGCTTTTGCTATTGGATCGAAAGTAAAAAATGTTCTAATCGCCTCTCCCCAATTATCAAGAAAATAGAAAAAGTCTCCTGGCAAAAGGCCTGGATTTGCGGGCGCGACGACAGGAGCAGGAGACGTCGCTGTTGCAGGTGTGCTCGTAGACACAGACTGGGCAAACAACGTAAGTGGAAACATCACTGTTAGAATACCTACCAATAAGATTTTTTTCATTGTTGTAATGATGTATTAATTTAGTATCTAAAATTCCTCCTAATATTCGTCTTTTATGTACCTTTGATTATATCACATAAGGTATGGGTAAAAACACTGAGCAAGGGTCCTAAGGCAACAAAAAACCGCCAGGCGCCAATAGGTGCCTAGCGGTTTTTTGTTGCCTTAGGGTGTTTAACCCATGCGGCGATTTCCACCACCGAACTCGCGGCGAGGAGCGCGTTCCTCAAGAGGACGTGCTTCATTTACCGTAAGTGTGCGGCCCTGGAAATCCTTACCATTGAACATATCAATCGCCTTGTCAGCGTCAGCGTCTTTTGCCATTTCGATGAAGCCAAAACCCTTTGAGCGACCTGTCATCTTGTCGATGATGATTGCTGAAGAGGTAACTTCGCCGGCCTGAGAAAATGCTTCTTTGAGATCGTTCTCGGTTGTTGAGTAAGGGATACCCCCTACATACAATTTCTTTGCCATAGTTATTTTGCTTAATTCTATCGTGTAAGATGACCTGTTTTCCCCGCCCTCTCACCTAGAATCAAGCAAGCACTGCGAGAAAACTTCTTACAAGCTAAGTCTAACACATGACCCCCAAAAGGACAATCTGCAAGGAAACAACTGTGGATAACAATATTTGAGCAGTAAGGGGACCATGGCGTTGTTGACAGTATCTCCCCTTAAGGGTAACCTCAGCAGTAGAAGATAGGCGCAAAAACGCTCTTTTGCATAGTTCTTAAAAGCATTCATACATCAACCCGCTGGAGGAATTATGAAAAAAAACTTGGGTATTAATATCTTTTTATTGGTACTTCTAGAATTTGCTTTCATGGCATTGCCTGTGGCAAGCACGAAAGGCGCTACATACCACCAATCCCACGATCTATTTGATAAAAAGGACAACGAAAAGATTGCAATTGAAAAGTGGGATGCACAATCACTCAGAGAAGTAAATGACGCAAAAACTCTTTCTGAAATTTTGATAGCACTTAATTTTACCCGCAAGGAAAGTGCAGCACGAGACCTCGGAATGATACGTTGGGATTACTTATTTGGAAATGCACTTCTTGAGTCCAGGAGCTCCGACGAAACACAGTCAGTTCTACACAGGGAACGTACCAAAGATGAGCGGTGGAATACAATCATCATCGCGCGGGAACTTCTTGGAAATTGGACATCAACAAAAATGGTCGTGTGTCTCTATGGAACGCCCGCGCAAAAGAAGCAGTGGGATGAGGAATCTCTAAAAGAAGTTGAAGGTGCCAAAACACTTCAAGAGATTCGCAGGGCCTTTGCAAGAGCTCGTGAAGGGAGTCGCGCACAAAGGCTCGCGGTCATAAAGGCAAGCAAATTTTTACCTAGCAAATAAACAAATACCTTCTTCCCGTTATAAGGAAGAGGGTATTTTTATAAACCTCGGCATGCATATCATAAACACGAGATCTTCCGTCCATATCTTTTCCTAAATAAAAGAAAAGCCGTCATTGCTGACGGCTTATTCTAAAAGTCCAAGAATAACGTTACCGAAGCTTTTGTGGGCAGTAGGTGTTACGCAATCCTTGTTAATGAGCACTACTTTCTTCTTGGTGTTCCGAAGAAAAGCAAAGGTCATCCCGATGTCAAACAAAGAGCCTTGGCTCGTACTGTCAAACCATATATGCACTTCATTAGCAGAATATATAGCTTCCCGATTCGCTGTACAAATAGCAGTACCGTTGGTATCACTCTGATCGGTATCTCGAAACGGCCAGTAAACTTGGTAACCTTTTTCCTCTAGTTCGAGAACGTGTTGGTGGATCAATCTATTCGTTTGTTCATCAACATTCCTAACCGGACAAATAACAAATACTCTCACACGAGCTCCTTTCAAATATTGTTTAAATGTTGATAGGCAGACTCCATTCTGCGCAGATACTACTCCGCAAATAGACTGAAGTCAATCTAAGGAAAAACAATTACCCTTGGTTTTTTCGTGCAGCACGCGCGCGGTCAAGATCCGTCAAATATTCCTTTCTAAGACGAACAGATTTAGGAGTGATTTCCAAATACTCATCTTCGGTCATCAGCTCAAGCCCTCGCTCGATAGAAAGTTCATAAGGTGGTGTAAGGGTAATAGCCTCATCATTCCCCGAGGTGCGCATGTTGGAGAGCTGTTTCCCTTTCGTGGGGTTTACAGACATTTCATCACCTTTTGAGGTATTTCCGATAACTTGTCCTTCGTATACCTCCGTCCCTGGCCCGATATACAGTACCCCGCGATCTTGGAGATTCCACAATGAAAATCCAAGGGACTTTCCTGAAGCCATTGAAACCATTGATCCTGCTTCTCGCTTTTTAATTTCACCTGCGTGTTCACGGAACTCAATAAAACGGCTTGAAAGAATACCATTGCCTTTGGTATCAACAACAAATTGGCCACGGTAGCCCAAAAGTCCGCGTGTTGGAATTTCGTAAACAAGACGCGTAATCCCGTTCTCTTCCTTCATGTTGACCATCGTTCCCTTGCGCTTGTTGATTTTCTCAATGACCGTACCGGCACTTTCGTTTGGCACATCAATGATCATTTCCTCGTATGGTTCAAGTTTCTTTCCATTTTCTTCCTTGATGATAACCTGAGGTTGAGATACCTGAAGTTCAAAACCTTCACGGCGCATTTGTTCGAGAAGAATTGAGATGTGAAGTTCGCCACGACCGTAAACCTTAAACGAGTCCATTGAAGAAAAATCAACCTTCAGTCCAACGTTGACCTCAAGTTCGCGCTCTAAACGATCACGAATTTGTCGGATTGTTACAAATTTCCCCTCGCGACCAGCCATAGGAGAGTCGTTTACAAAAAAGTTGAGTGAAATTGTTGGTTCGTCAATTTTAATAGCAGGAAGCGGTTCAGCATCTGCAGACATGCAGATAGTCTCACCAATGTAGATGTCAGAAAGCCCGGCAACCATTACAATATCGCCAGCAATTGCCTCCGGAACCTGTTTACGTGCAATTCCTTCAAACGTAAAAAGTTTCGTGATTTTCCCCGTACGTGACTCCCCTGTTGGCTTCTTTACCGTTACCGTTGAACCATCAACAATCGTACCTTCGTAAATACGTCCGATAGCAAGACGCCCGAGAAAATTGTCGTACCCAAGGTTAAATGGTTGCATGCGAAGAGGTGCGTGCACGTCAGCGGTCACCGGTGGCACCTGCTCCAAGATTACATCAAGGAGTGGCGTGAGGTCCGTTGACTCATCATCAATATTTCGTTTTGCAATGCCATCACGACCAATTGCATAAACCGTAGTGAAGTTTAGTTGTTCATCTGTTGCGCCAAGCTCAAAAAAAAGTTCAAATACTTCATCGTGTGCTTCTTTTGGGCGCGCCGCAGGCTTATCAATTTTATTGATAACAACAATCGGCTTGAGCCCGAGCTCTAGTGATTTCTTGAGGACGAAACGAGTCTGAGGCATTGGACCTTCTTGCGCGTCGACGAGTAAAAGCACCGTATCAATAGAACGAAGCACGCGCTCAACCTCAGAACCAAAATCAGCGTGCCCTGGCGTATCTACAATATTTATTTTTGTGCCTTTGTAGAAAAGAGAAGCATTTTTTGAATAAATGGTGATACCGCGTTCTTGCTCAAGCGCATTTGAATCCATTGAAGCACCTGCTTCTGTCATACCCGTCTGGCGCATCAAAGCATCAGTAAGCTTTGTCTTGCCGTGGTCAACGTGAGCGATAATAGCGATATTTCGAATTTCCATTTTATTTTGCTAAATCCTGAGTGCGAAACGTTAATAAATAAAAAATGAGGCAGTGCCTCAAAAGTACCTGTATTGTACCAAAAAACATTTCATAAGTCAAATCCGTCCAGCTGCTGCCTGGGGTAAAAAACTACGAATTCTCAATCGGATCAATCATTGTTGTCTGTATTGTTTCAGCTTTGCTCATGACCTGATTCCCATAGGTTGAGGCCCAAGAAGAGCGTGAGCAGGATGACCCAGAAAAATACTTGCAAGCAGCATTGCGTTCAGCGCTATATGAACCCGCAACAGCCCCGTTGTCCTTGAGCAAGAACCCGGCCGCCATAAATGCGTCCTCCGCACGCCATGGGTCTGCCGAGGGAA
>JAKANJ010000019.1 GCA_021823825.1 bacterium
TCGATCGCCAATTGCAAGGTTAAATGTTTTTTTAATATGATCAGCTATCGCATGGTCAATTTTGTTTCCCGCACACTTAACAGAAGTAGAAGCAACGATGCCTCCAAGTGAAATTACTGCCACGTCAGTTGTGCCACCTCCAATATCTACAACCATGTGTCCGCAAGCTTCGTAGATAGGAATGCCTGCACCAATAGCAGCAAGAATTGGCTCTTTTACAACATAGGCACTTTTTGCTCCAGCCTTGATTGTCGCCTCAATGACGGCACGTCGTTCGGTAGAAGATACGCCCGCGGGAACAGAGACCATGACTTCTGGCTTGAGAAGGTTCCATTTTCCGAGCGCCTTGCTCATGTAGTAATTGAGCATTGCCTCAGTAACACGATAGTCTGCAATAACACCATCTTTCATTGGTCGATACGCAATAATATTGTCTGGCGTACGACCAATCATCTGCTTTGCCTCAATCCCAACCGCCATAATGCGATTGTCCTGCTGGTTTACTGCAACCACTGAAGGCTCGTTGAGCACTACACCCTTCCCAGGTATAAAAACGAGCGTATTCGCTGTCCCAAGGTCAATACCAATTTTCTTTACAAAAAATCCCATATAAAATTATTTAACTGATCATTACTCTGACTGTTCTATACGCTCAACGCTAACACCAATGGCACGGAGGCGGTTGTCCACATCTTCATATCCACGGTCAATCGTAGTGTCCACATTATGGATGACCGACTCCCCTTTTGCAACTATTGCAGCAATAACAAATGCGAGTCCCGCACGAAGATCGGGACTTTTAAGCTTTCGTCCTCGTAACGCGGATTTTCCACGGACGAGTACCCGATGAGGGTCCATCATGGTGATCTGTGCACCCATTGCCGAAAGAGCTTCGGTAAAATTTAAACGTCCCTCAAAAATTGTTTCAAAGACCATACTTTCACCATCTGCTTGAGTAAGGAATACCGTCATCGGCGCCTGAAGGTCGGTGGGAAACCCTGGATACTCATGCGTCTTGATATCAACAGAATGCAGTGTTGCTGGTGAGCGAACAATTATTTCAGTCTTCTTCGTTTCAATTGTCACGCCCGCACTTCTAAGCGATTCAATCACTGCTTCAAGATGCAGTGGATTACAATTTGTTATGTGAAGTTCTTTTGCTGCGAGTGCGCCAAGGATGAGGAAACTTCCCGCATCAATGCGATCAGGCATCGTTTTGTACGTGCGACCAGCCGCAGAAAGGAGCTTCCCTCCCTTGATCGTGATTATTGGGGTCCCTGCACCAGAAATTTTTGCACCACAAGAAATCAAAAAATGAGCCAAGTCCTCAATTTCTGGCTCCATTGCTGCATTTTTAATAACAGTAGTACCACGGGCACAAACACCAGCCATCATAAAAGTTTCTGTCACGGTGACGCTCTGGTTTTTGAGAAAAAACTCCGTACCACGCAAACCGTCTTTTGTTGTCACCGTATAAATATTGTCCTCTAGGACAACCTTTGCGCCCATTTTTTCAAAACCCTCGATGAAAAGATCCACCGGACGCGAGCCGATAAGACAACCTCCGGGATGCGGAAACGACACCTTTCCAAAACGCGCAAGAACAGGCCCCGTAACAACGATTGATGCACGCATTCGCTTTGCAATCTCAAAAGGAAGTTCTGTTGAAAGTTTTTTGGGAACAGCAATGGTATAAGAACCTAAACGAGGATGAGATACCTCTGCCCCCATCTCCTTCAAAAGCTCCAGCATGCGAAACACATCATCAATTTCAGGAATATTTTCAAGCTTAACCGTGTCTTTGAAAAGCACCGTTGCGGCGATTACTTTAAGTGCTGCATTTTTTGCTCCCGTGATGTTAACGGTGCCGCGAAGCCGTTTTTCGCCATTAAGCCCTTTTATCACAAGTGTGTTTCCCATAGCAGTGTATGCACATATTACTACGACTGACCCAACTTGCCCAAACAGATATTATATGGTAGCGTTTTTGCGGAAAGGAGGCTTTATGAAAGCAGAGGATCTCCAGATCAACGATAAATTCATTTGTCGTGCTAGTGGATGGTTCCATCCCGAAAAAGAGCTTGGGGTCGGTGCCGGACAGGTCCTGTCTATCAAAAAGAAGTTGACCGACGGCTTGGGGCGCACCAAAATCATTGCGTCAGTAGTACAAACAGGCAAAGCAATTGAAGTACCGTCATTTTGTCTCGTGCTTAAGCTCATCATGTGACACCGTAACCCCGCTAACTTTTGCGGGGTTTTATTTTAAAATTAAGCAATCCTGTTTTTCTTTAGATGTTTGTTGGACCAATATTTTAAGGTACTATAGGTGCATGCAAATCATCACTGTCGCACCGATAGTACGTGGCGTACTAAAGGAACGCTTGAGCTACTTCTCCAAAGAACCGCTTGAAGTGGGCATGGCGATCATTGTGCCAGTGCGATCGCGAGAAATTCCTGCGATTGTTCTTGAGACAAAAAACGTGAGTGATGAAAAAAGTACCATTAAATCCTCAGAGTATAGTATCCGAAAAATATCACGTTCACATGCTCGAAGGATCTGGACAACGCCCTTTCTTGCAGCAGTTCAGGAAACGGCAAACCTAGCAGCTCAAAAATTTGGTGAGTCGCTTCTTACCCTCACCCCCAAGACAGTTTTGGATGCCTACCTCTCTGGTGATTTACCCGAACCCCTGCTTTATTTTCATGAGCAAAGAACCAAGAGAGCCCCCGTTCTCGCAATTCAAGGTGATACAAAGACACGGCTGGAAGAAATTGAGCGCCTTGTACGGGAGTCGTTTGCACGCGATGAATCCGTTTTTATTTGTCTGCCAACGGCGGATGATGTGATGCGAGTCAAAGAAAAACTTGAACGAGGTATTTCGAATTACACTTATGCGTTTAGCGGGAATATATCTAAAAAAAAGATGCTCGAAACATGGAGCTCAGCAATCGCAGAAAAGCACGCAACGCTCGTCATTGGTACTGCACAATTTTTAGGCATGCCCCGCTATTTTAAGACAATAGTACTTGACGAAGAACACTCTCCTTCATGGAAGACGGTAGCGAGACCCCTCATCGATCTGAGACTATTTATTGAATCATATGCTCAAACGGCAGGAAGCACACTTATTTTAAGCGCACCGCTCCTTCGTATGGAGACACACGCACGTGTTCGAGAGGGGCTCATTGAAGAATTTGGGCGTATCGCATCACGCACCTACACTGCGATAGATACTGAGATTGTAGACCCTCGAGTTGAGGAGAAAGCAATACATGAATATACCGGCAAACATTCTGTTGTGCTTCTCAGCACTAAAATTCGAGCAGTTCTTGAGGAAGCTCAAGAAAAAAGACAATCTACGCTACTTATTTCCGCACGTAAAGGATTATCACCTGTTACTTCATGCGCAGATTGTGGGGCTCTCATTCGTTGTCCAGAGTGCGATACTCCGTTAGTAATTCATCCGCAGAAATCCACTGGTCCAGGAAAAGGTACGCAAGGAAGCGAAGCGCACGTATTTATTTGTCACGGGTGCGGTTATATGCGAGTTCCAGAGGACAATGTACACGAAACATGCCCAAACTGTGGAGGCTGGCGCCTTCAGGGGGTTGGTATCGGTATCAATCGAATTGAAGAAGAATTGAAAAAATATTTTCCGAATACGCAAAGATTCGTTCTTGACAGCGAACATGCAAAAACAAAAACAGCGGTAAAAAAATTAATTCAACAATTTCAAAAAACTCCGGGCTCAGTACTTATTGCAACCCCTGCAGCAATTTCTCAACTTGAGAGTGTGGACAATGCAATAATAGTTTCTATTGACTCCCTTTTTGCAATCCCTGATATTCGCATGCCAGAAAGAATCTTTACGTTTATTTTGGCACTCCGCGAAAAAACAAAGAATTCACTAATCGTCCAGACGCGAGCAGATGACATTACTATTTTTAGTCAGGCATTATCGGGTGACCTTGCTCAATTTATTGACCATGAACTTGCAATTCGCAAAATGTTTTCTTATCCACCCTATGGTTCAATTATAAAACTTACGGTGCGAGAGAAACGTAGTGAAATTACCAAAACAATAGATCATTGCAAAGTTTTTCTAGAAGACTATTTGCCTATTGTGTCAGGTGCGATGGCAAAAGAACCAAATGGCATATTCAAAATGCATATGATACTTAAACTTAGTAAAAACTCCTGGCCAAATAAGGAACTGCTCGGCAAATTACTGGCACTACCCAACCAAATCACGATAGAAGTTAACCCCAACAGCTTACTCTAAACATTTTCTCTAAAAACTGAATGTACAAGTAAACCCTATATTTTCAGGCAAATATAGGCTATACTCCAGAAATATGGTAACAATTCTTCAAAGAGAGGCGCCCGTACTGCATGCATCCGCAGAGTTAGTAAATCCAAAAGATTTTGGTTCGCCTCGCCTCAATAAGATTATTGCCCAAATGATTGCGGCGCTCGAGAAAGAGGATGACGGTGTTGCCATTGCAGCTCCACAAATTGGTGTGCCCTTGCGAATTTTTGTCGTATCCCACCGAGCCTTTGAATTTGCAGAACAAGATGGAGAGCCTGCAATTGAGGAAATTGCTCAAAAAAATACGACCCTCAATGCCTCTAAAAAAAATAAACCCAAGTATACAAACCTCGTTTTTATTAATCCAGAAATAATAAAATTATCGCGAAAGAAAAAGTGGGCGCCAGAGGGTTGTTTATCAGTTCGTTGGCTTTATGGTGAAGTCTCTCGGTCAGAAAAAGCAACCGTACGCGGTTTTGACGAGCACGGTAAGCCATTTACAAGAGGTGCAAGCGGTCTTCTCGCACAGATTTTTCAGCATGAGACAGACCACCTAAACGGCGTCCTTTTTATCGATAAGGCACGTAATGTTGAAAAAATTACGCTGGCAGAACAGAAAGCAAGAGAGCGTGACATGGCAGCATTGGATGACCTCAATGCACGCTAAACGAGACTCCTATGAATAAAGAACACATGCGCACTGCATTTTGGGGAACCTCAAATTTTTCAGTATATGTTTTGGACGAGCTCGCACGCAATGGGTTTTTCCCCGCACTCATTATTACTGCCCCACCGAAACCAAAAGGGCGCGGACTTATATTGTCACCAAGTGCGGTAAAGATTTGGGCTGATTCGCACGGCATTCCTACGTTAGAACCAAATGAAATAAAATCTCAGGAATTTTTAGCGACACTTGGCTCTGACTGGGACCTTTTTATTGTAGCCTCGTATGGGAAAATTATTACACGGGCAACGCTTGATTTGCCAAAACATGGGACACTCAATGTTCACCCTTCCCTTTTGCCAAAACTGAGAGGAGCAACACCGCTACAATCAGCGATTTTAGAAGAAGCACCGGTGAACGAAGAACACGAAACGGGCGTTACTATTATGTTGATTGACGAAGAAGTAGACCATGGGCCGATTGTAGCTCAGGAAGCAGCCATCATCAGTAATTGGCCACCCAAAAAAAGCGAGCTCGAAAAAATACTCGGCACCTTGGGCGGGCAGCTGCTAGCAAAAACAATTCCTCTTTGGATAAGCGGAAACATCACTCCAAGGCCCCAACAACACGATCTTGCAACTTTTACAAAAAAAATAACAAAAGCAGATGCGCAAGTGAACCTGACTGATGACCCGCTCCAAACCTATCGTAAGATTCGTGCCTTTCATATTTGGCCTCGCACATATTTCACGATACATCGCGGTGATAAAGAAATGCGCGTAATTATCACTGAGGCACATCTAGAAAATGGCAATCTTATTATTGATAGCGTGATTCCTGAGGGAAAACGCGAGATGCCCTATAGTGAATTTCTTCACGGTCAAAAAACTCACTAATCTTTTCATGTAAAGAAATGCCCCGCAATGGGTGCGGAGCATTTTTGCTTCTAATCTATTTTGCGGACAGCGAACCTAGTGACCAAACGGCGCAAAAAATTGCCCCATTTATGAGAAAACGCAAAAGCGTTGCAAAAAAAGTAAGTTGAAACTTACGTGCAACGATTCTCACAAAATAAGATGCGGCCACGAATAGTAAAACGTTAACCCCAACGAGCAATAAATCGGGGCCTGTTCCTGGCCGAAGAACTATGAGGAAAAACAGGCAACCAAGTCCAAACACAAAAAACGCTGAAAGGTAGAGAGCAATGAGTGCTGCCGGTTCCCACGAAACAACGGCTTTTGTAATTTGCCCGCTTCTCACCGTAGCAAGAACAAAAATTGCTGGAAAAATCAATGCAATAATCAGTGAAGTCTCCTGCCCTTTCCCTATGCAAAGGGCTGATACGTAGGTTAAAGAATAAATTGCGGTAACAAGCACCTGCCACCGGATAAGCCGCATTGTGTGTCTCCTTGGTTTAAGTTTTCCCACGATGAACAATCTGCATCTGGGTTCAAGATTGCGCCCATTTTATTACATTGTCAATAACTATTGATATTGTGTGAAAAAGCTCCAACACAAATGTGCTGGAGCTTTTTATTGCTAACTCGCAAAAAACTTTTGTACCACCGCAGGTGCATACGCAAAAACAATGTACAAGACAAGACCCTGGAGACCAAAAGCTAAAAGAGCATAACGGTACTTTACTTTGAGCTGTGCCGATGTCAAAAAAGAGAAAAAGGCAACGCACCCAATCGCGACCAGTGCCATGAACGCTGAAAATACCCAAACCATAAGACCATATTCACCGTACTCTTGGTGCTTTGCGAGCACGGTAACGAGAGCCAAAACGGAAGCAGCTGCGCTCACCGTAAATGCAGTCGTGATGCACGCGCTTACCCACGCTTCCGAAAGCCTCTGACCTCGAGTAATAATATAGGCCAAGGCATACAAAATTGAGAGCATTGTGTACGCATAGGCACCGCGTTCATCTACGCCTAGTTGCGTAGAAACGAGGAATGTAATACTGGCAAGGAACGTTGTGTTGATACACCATGTAAACAATTTTTTCCCGGGGTATAACATCCCAACCTCCTCTAAAAGGACAATGTTAAGTGGGCCTTCTCCTGCTATCTCTGATAATGAGCCTACTCTTGTACCCCCTTCTTGTCAAAATAAATACCCCCGATGCATTTGCATCGGGGGTATTTATTTAAACTACTTAATTTCTACTTTCTCCAAAACAACGTCAGTAAGAGGGCGATCGTTTGGTCCTGTTGGGGTCGTAGCGATTGCATCAACGACATCCATTCCTGAGGTAACTTTGCCAAAAATTGTGTATAGAGGAGGAAGAGGATAGTTTTGATGCATAATGAAAAACTGGCTTCCATTCGTATTGGGTCCGGAGTTTGCCATAGCAAGGACTCCGCGCTGGTAACCAGTTTTGTAGAGATCTGATGATGGGTTAATCTCATCAGCAAACTGGTAACCAGGACCGCCAGTCCCCCACTGGCTTTCCTTTGAAGGATCTTTTGAAAGCGGATCTCCTCCCTGAATCATAAAACCTTTGATAACGCGGTGGAAACGTGTTCCATTATAAAATCCACTATTTGCTAATTTAACAAAATTTTCTACAGTCTTTGGAGCTTGATCACCGTAAAGCTCGAGCGTGATTACACCCTTGCTCGTCGTTAATATTGCAGTAGTCATTGATTTTGGTTGGGTAGTGTTAGTTACTGATAAAGGCGCACTCGAAGTAGCAACTGGTAGCTGTGTCGTCGTAACGGTCAGATCTGGAGTTGCAGATGTCGGCGTTTGTGTAGACATCGTGCCAAGTGAGCTGATCCAGATAATTGACCCAACAAGCAAAACAGCAAAAATAATGATAATAATGTTACTCGTTTTCATAAACTATTAAATTAATTATCTTTTCCAAAGCGAAGAATATTTTTAATTGCTCCGGCGCCTCGTCTAAAAAGAGTCCGCGCCTTGTCCTTATGAGAATTGAGCTCGCGAACAAGCTCTGTACGCATGTCATCTATCGCTGCATACAGATCCGCTTGTTCTGAAACGGCTCGAAATTGTTTGCCTCGTACGCTTAAATTGACTTCCGCGCGGAAGACTTCTCCTGAATGATGATGATTGGTAGTCTTGCCAATTTCAACCTCAGCAAGAGGATCCTCATTTTTATGAGCCAAAACAAACTTTTCAGCACTCTTGAGCTTTTCCTCGACATAACTCGAGATGGCGCTCGTAAGTTCCATATTCGTTGCTTTAATATTTATTCTCATACAACAAGTATAGCACCCAAAACAGCAGAGAACAAAATTACTACTTTTTATCAGGAATGCTCAAGATTTTTCCTGGCGAATGGTGGCCTGAGACGATGCGAATCTGTTTTGGGAGGATGCCAAAATGTGTCGCAACCAGCTCTAAAACCCTTTTGTTTGCCCTGTTTTGCTCTGGAGGGTCTTTGACCGCAGCCAAAAAAGAGTCACTTTTTACCTGTTTAAATACTTCCTTTTTTGCCCCCGCCGAAACGCTTACCCGGATATACATATAGCTCTATTATAGCTGAATTTTACAATTTGAAGGTATTTTGCTAGAATCCTTTAGTATTCCAGTGTAGCTCAGTGGCAAAGAGACAATCTGTCAGGGCGCTGTTTAACGGCGTTTATGCCTAAGAGAAATGCTGAGAATGTAGTGTCTAAAACAATCCGGTGTAGCTCAGTGGCAAAAAGACGATCAGTCAGGGCGCTGTTTAACTAACAGCGTTTATGCCAGGAGAAATACTGAGAATGCGGTGTCTAAAACAATCCGGTGTA
The DNA here is from genome assembly GCA_021823825.1 of bacterium. Taxonomy (GTDB): domain Bacteria; phylum Patescibacteriota; class Minisyncoccia; order Phycocordibacterales; family UBA1550; genus UBA1550. Next base: position 8,736 of record JAKANJ010000019.1, read on the forward strand.
GCTCAGTGGTAGAGCAGTGCGCTGTTAACGCATTGGTCGTAGGTTCGAATCCTACCGCCGGAGCCATATGGGATGAGCAG
>JAKANJ010000020.1 GCA_021823825.1 bacterium
TTTCCGTTTCCCTTTGGTGTTTTTTTATTCTTTGGCATTTCCATATAGGCGGAGTATACCCCGACACTAGCTTTTTGCATAGTACTTTCTAAGACAAAATAGAACAATGCTTTTAAAGAAAAAAAACGCAATGAACCCAACGTGGCCTAAGTACAAAAAAGTGCCTGATACCCACAAGGGGTATCAGGCACTGTCGCGTCGTTCCTCAACTTGGTTCCCCCTGAGGAAACGCGCTCTGCACTTATGGCATACGACGTAATAGATCTGCGGAGACGATTGCCCCACCCGTAGTGCTATCGGGTCCGCGGCAAGAATAGCTTCTCCACATCGTGTGCAGATATCGCCTACTTCCCGAGTTTCTCCAAGAGGCCTTGCCGTATTGCCGGAAGCAACCCTGAAAAGAAACAGGGCGACTCTCACGATAGCCACGCAAGCCAAAATGGCTATGACCGCCATGATGACAAAGGAGACCACAAGAAGCATCGCCGCAAACGCCCATTCAAAAAAAACTTTTATGTCTAGCATTAGGACCTCCCCTTCTATGCGAAACATTCCGCCTTGAAAGAGTCTAGGCTTTGGACAAATTATTGTCAACGAGGAGTACCCCTCACCTCGGAGCACTATAAAAAGGAGCGCCCAACACCACGAATGGTGTTGGGCGCGAAATTAGTAAACTCTGCAGGGGGACCCCTCGCAAACCTCGCTGACGAGGTGAGGTGGCCGGGGTTGAATTCTCCACACCCGTGAATTTCGTCGTCAACTAAAACAAGCTTGTAGGTAAACAGGCATTTATTGCGCCGGACTCGAGCGCGCCGCCTGTTGAAACTCTGTTTTAATTTCCGAAAAAATGCCGGGAGTTCAAAATCCCCACAGAGGCAACGCAAGAGCAGGAAGATGATTCCCATCACACGCTCCTCTCTTTAAAATGAACACAAAATTATGCTTTTTGAAGCATAGGGCTAAGGCGACAGATTGTCAAACCTCCCTCGCACTGATACCATAACCACATGTCTTTGGTTCAGAATAAAAAAGCGCACTTCAACTATGAGATACTCGAACGATACGATGCTGGTCTCGAGCTTTTTGGACCTGAGGTAAAAGCGCTTCGTGACAGTCGCGGCTCGCTTGAAGGGGCGCATGTTATCATACGCGGGGGCGAAGCATATCTGATCGGTATGACTATTCCGCCCTACCAACCGGGCAATACGCCAAAAGACTACGACCCTATGCGCAACCGAAGGCTCCTTTTGACCAAAGAACAGATAGCGGAACTGTCGGCAAAGGAGTCGGCAAAGGGGTTGACAATAGTGCCTATTTCGGTGTATAATAAGAATCGTAATTTGAAGGTTGAGCTTGCGGTCGTACGCGGTAAAAAAGCGTACGATAAGCGCGAAGTAATAAAGAAACGTGAAGCAAGCCGTGATGTTCTCAGGGATATCAAGGGCTCACGATAGTAATTTGAAAATTTAAATGTTTTAAGGGGATGATCGGCCTAGACAGGCGGTCTCCTCTCACGAGTGCTGTGCCGAGAATGTTCGAGATCTCGTAAAATCTCGAACAAAAAGTACGTGCAAACACTGTACTTGCAAAAGCAAAGTCAATTGTCTCACCTTTTTTCAAGGCGAGCGATTTTGCTCCAGCTTACGCTTTAGCCTAAGCTGCATTCACACTTCTTATATCTGATAGAGTTGTGTGGGTGATATAAAAATCAGGTTTGGACTTTTATCTTTCTCAATAATAGTCGACACAAAGAGAATCGGCATTGTGCGGTTTCGAATACTTTCGACACCCAGTGCCTAAAAAAAATGAAGTATTCTACGCACCGTAGATTCTCGTGAGAAAATCGTCTGCACGGGGGTTCGATTCCCCCCATCTCCACACTACTAAATAAAAAGACCCCTTAACGGGGTCTTTTTATTTAGTAGCTGTCTGTGATGGGGGGATCGAAGGGCGCAGGCCGAACATTTTGAAAAAATGTTTTACGGCCGAGCCGGGCCTGCCTGCCGGTAGGCAAGGTCGCGAACACTTTGTATTTTGTGAGTATTCGAAACAAAATACTTAGTGATTCGTGACCGATGCACCCGAGAAATCGAAAGCTGGAGCGCGGCGACACAAGGCAACCGCGAATATATTAATATTTACCTTGAAGCCTCCATATCCGATAATCCCAATCCCCAGCCCACCCCTGCAATAAAGCTTGCTTCGCAAGCTTTATTGCAGGGGTTAGTTTGCCTTGTTTCTCTAGAATAATACATAGTTGGCTATACCCCTTGTGGCTCGGGAGCCCATCATTACTCCACGTCTCTCGGAATTCAGCAGCAACTTTTTCAGATATCTCGATTTGCTTTTCGCAACACATAACTGTACGGTTTATAAACTCTATTCCACATTTTCTTTTTTTGTAATTTTCTTCGATTTGTTCACTCCAATAAAAGTGGATGTCAATCGCTGACGATTTTTCAAGGTTAATATATTCTTCAATTTTAAGTCTGATTCGCTCTGCAATTTGATCATCTTGAAGGCTGTCAAAGTACTTTACTAAGTTAATTAAGAACGGTAGTGTTGTTAAATTACTTGAAACCACACGCCCCTCAACCAAAGTATTTTCATCTGGGCCAAAAGGTCTATACATTTTTTCAATATATTTTCTTTCTGCAGGCGTAAACGCCGAAAACCACCAGTTTTTTAGGCCGAAAAATTTTATGTATCCATCCGTATTTCTAATAATTTGTGAATAAATATCAAACATGAATTATATATTCATATCTAAGCCTCCTTTGCAATAGCGTATTCCTTCACTTCGTCATTATCCTAATTCATATTGCCTGTTTTATTTTTACATTCTCACCAATCCTTCCTAGGGGATAATTGGGGTTCAGCTGTAGCGTTTGTGTTCTCTGACACGGCCCAAACAAGTGCGAGCACCCACCCGATAAGTGTCCATCCGAGAAATATATTTAACACGAGTATTGCTTGTTTATTTTTTCGTCCCTTTTGGTATGCCACCATCGCGGGTATAAAATATAAGACAAAAAAGATAAAGAGCCCAATTAATACCGTTATTTCCATGCTTTGTTTTGCTAATTGAAGAGCTTTAATAATATTCACAATTACGCTCTTTTATGCTATCACATGCTAGGACGCCAATCTAGTACATAGAATAATCCCTAACATAGTTAATGCCTATCACTTGTACAAGTATTATAGAAATTCCTAATGCCGCTAAGATTGAAGCACTACTCCAAGATCGTATACATTTATCTTTTCTCCACCACGAAGCCCTTGTGCATCTAAAGTCCCCTGCTTCTCATGAAGCTCATATATTAGTTTTAAATATTTTCCGAGAACTAAACGGGGTACCTCATATCGACGTTCAAGCCCATACCATTCGAAGGGGTCCCTCGCACCCTTTTTCGCATTGCAAGAGCGGCAAGCAAGGACTTGGTTATCAAGTGTGTCAATGACAATTTTTGATTTTGGAATAATGTGCTCCCACTCTAGTGATTCATCAGTCGCACCACAATAAGCACAGGCTTTCTCCGCCCCAACAAGCATTTTATTTTCACGAATAATGGCAGAAGGGTGGGTTGCCCCTGCTCTCAGGCTTTGGTATGCGTGCATGACAAACGCATAGTTTCTCCTGTCACCTGTCGTACTTCCAGAGATTAATTTTGCATATTCCCAATAAATCAAATCTCGTATTGTTTTCACAGAAGCATGTGGCATATATTTGCACACTATAAACCTAATAGAGTAAAGTCCAAAATCCTCCACACCAAACCCCTCCCCTAAAACGTATAGCTTGTGTCGGTACTTTAATATTACTAGCGGACGTTTTATAATAGTCCCATGAAACAAAAATCAATATTACAATCGTTTACGTTTGCTATCGCATCCGCGTTTCTTCTGTTTGCGTTTGCAGGAAATATTTCTGCTTCAGTAACTCCCACCTTGTCCCTTTCAGCTACGGGAACGAGCGACTTGGTACAAGTCAACGTGACGGGCGATCCAAGTTCAAGCGTTATCCTTTACTACACACCATCAACATCCGGCCTGCAAGTCGCAGCAATCGGCAACACAAATGCATCGGGAATATTTTCAAGCACGGTAAGTAGCGCGACCTACGGTCTCACAACAGGAAATTCTGTTTACGTTTCAGTAGGTGGCATCAACGGTCCCAAGTCAGCAGTTACGACATGGCCAACCGTAAGCACCACTGCTTCAAGTTTGCTTACATTGAGTCAGGCGGGGCTAGCACTTTCTGTTGGTCAGACAAGTGTTGTTACCGCAACGAATAATACCCAGAATGCTCTCTATGTCTCAAATAATTCAAATTCTGCTGTTGCATCTGCCGCAATAAACGGAAACCAGATTACAGTTCTTGCTCTTGGGTACGGCTCTACAAATATCACTGTTTGTACTGTCGGGAATACAACAAATTGCCCAAACTTAAATGTAACTGTCCAAAATGGTAGCACGCAAGCATTGGCACTCAGCCAAAACAACGTATCAGTTTCTTACGGACAAAATACTTCGGTAACCATTAGCGGTGGAAACGGATCCTACATTGTTTCCAACAACTCAAGTTCCGGTAATATTTCAACAAGCATTACGGGCAATACTCTTTTGATTGGCGGTAACAGTGCTGCAAGCGGAACGTACTCTGTCACCGTATGCTCATCAGACATGAGCTCTTGTGGAGTCGTTAATGTCACCCTCGGAACAACCACCTCGTCCACTATTTCATTTAGCCAAACCGCACCATCATTGTCTGTTGGACAATCAGTGACCGTAACCGTGAGCGGAAACACAACAGGAACCTACTACATTTCTTCAAACTCTAATCCTGGTGTTGTCCAAGCAAGTATTTCAGGAAACAGTCTTACGCTACTTGGCTCGGCTAGCGGCACTGCAACAATCAATGTTTGCGCTTCATCAGGCGGTTGCAACAGCCTGACTGTAACGGTTAACAACTCAAACTCAAGTCTCGTGTATTTGAGCCAAAGTACCTTGTCGGTTGCCGTAGGCCAAACAACAAGCGTTACAATCGCTGGTGGTTCCACTCCTTATGTTCTCCTTACCGCATCAAACACGGTTTTTCAGGCAGGTATTTCAGGTAATGCATTATATGTTACAGGAGTGAGCGTCGGTTCTGCGCAGATAACGGTATGCTCGGCGGGGAGCACAGGTTGCACGTCACTATCACTTCAAGTTACCGGCACACAAACGACCCCTGCCCCATCAGTCGCAACTTCTTTTTTAAGTTTAAGTCCCTCTCAACCAGTACTTAGCGTCGGACAGAGTACGAGCATTTCCATTTCGGGTGGCGCAGGAAGTGGTTACTCCGTAGCCTACAATTCAAATTCAAACATTGTGCAGGCAAGCATGAATGGAAATCTTCTTTCCCTACACGGACTCGGAAACGGTGCTGCAGTTATTGTTGTCTGTGATGCCTCGTCCGACTGTGGGGCACTTTCTGTTTCTGTAGGTACCGTTTCAAACACTGCAACGAACACGGGAACAACAAGCACGGGTCTTCCCTCAGGATGTACATCCACTTCTGGATATAGCAGTACAACAGGAGTGTCCTGTGGTTTAGGAAATACTAATGCAAACACCGTGCTCCCAGAAGGATGTGTGTCATCCTCTGGATACAGCATACTAACAGGGGTGTCATGCGATATCGGGGTTTCTGTTACCACTCCTACAACCCCTGCTACCCCATCAACAAAATATCAATTCACTTCATTTTTGAGTGAAGGGGCGTCGGGAAACGAAATTCTTGAGCTACAACAAAGACTTACCGATCTTGGTTATTACCAGGGTCCTATAAATGGGAAGTTTGGACCTCTCACCGCAGCGGGAGTTTCTGCCCTCCAGAGAGCGCACGGAATTTCCGTTAGGGGCTATGTTGGCCCAGCAACGCGCGCGATACTCAATGCATACTAGTTACCGAGAAAGAAACGACGAGGTAAGAAACAAAATCGTATTGAGTAAGAAGAAAAGCTGACGCCAGTCTCTATCTACAACAAAAACCAGTTCACCGCGAACTGGTTTTTGTTATTAAGGAGTGATGTCAACATGCTAGCCTCTTAACCCTTAGTCTGTTTCTTAAGCTCTTCTATCTCATTTTTTAGTTCTGCCATTCGCAGTTCTCGATTGACCATAAAACCATTGAGGCGCTCCAACTCTTTTACCTTCTTTTCCAGTGTCTCTTCTGCTTCCTTTCTGTTGGTGATATCCATACGTACACCGAGCATGCGCGTCGCCTTCCCTTGTTTGTCGCGCTCAATCACAAATCCAATGGTATGTATCCACCGATATGAACCATCGGCATGCATTATTCGCGCTTCGTACTCATATCGCGTTTCTTTTCCACTCAAAACATCTTTGATTTTAGTATTAACAGTTCCCTTGTCGTCAGGATGAAAACGCTCAACCCAAATAGCGCGGTCGACAGGTCCATCTTCTGGTGGGTATCCGAGCATTGTGAAATAGCGTGATGACGCATAGTACACATCTTGTACAAGATTCCAATCCCATGTGCCGATTCCTGTCGCGTCGAGCGTCAGCTTTAAGCGCTCCTCACTTTTATGCAGTGCATCCCATACTTTTTTATGCTCCACTTCTTCAGCTGCAATTTTATTGAGAGCTCCAGCAATAAATAAATAAAGGAGGATTCCAACTACAATCGTGTACGCCCAGCCTTTCATCGTTGAGATATATAGTTCTGTTGCCGGATTTGTGAGCAGGAGCCGATCAGAAAAAAGAATCCACAACGCGCTTAGTACGATATATCCAATTGTTATTTTTAACGCTTGTCTATTAAGAGTAAAATGTGTCATTTTATTTTCTATTAAATTGCATCGGGGGGCGCCCACCAGTACCTTCCGCGAACATTACTTTTTGTCAATCTGAGACCGCAACCTCTCTATTTCATTTTTCAAATCAGCCATTTTTATTTCTCTTCCCACCATAAACCTATTAAGTTTCTCCACCTCCTCATATTTATTTCTTAATTCATTTTCTGATTTAATACGCTCAGCTTCACGCTCAAAATTATCAAGTGCATAACTTATATTCATTGTCATTTCCAGCAATAAACGTTGTGCGTCCTCATCAAAAACTTCCTTTTCACCAGAGTGTAAGGCAAGTGCGCCGACCGCCTGACCTCCCCGATAAATTGGTAGCGAAGCAGACGATCCCCATTTTGTACCACGCCCCTCATCTCGCCATGGTTTTGTAGCAGGGTCGTTCTGAAAATCCTGGCACCAATACGGTCGCTTTTCCCGAATTGCAATCCCTGTCGGGCCGTGGCCAAAAGGTGTTCCGACGTCTATCGAGATAGATATGTTCTTTAAGTGTTCAGCATCGGCACCATCACTTGCAATGATACGGATTAATTTAGTTTCGGGATCCACAAAGCCCATCCACGCCATGCGTATATGGTCAAAATGTATAACATCACTACAAATTTTCTGAAAAAGTTCCTGTTCCGTCTTGCTGTGAACAATGGCTTGGTTACAATTACTCAATATTTCATACAAATTTGCCAACCGCTTAATCCTTTCCTCTTCCTCATGGTGCCTTGTAATATCACGTGCAGTTGCGTAAGTATTGCCACTCTCTTTGTCATAGTTGGCTCGCCACGAAAGAAGACAAATACTTCCATCTTTACGAATAAAACGATTTTCAAAATCAAGAACGTGTCCAGAGGTAATGCGTTTATCCAACTCCGTGAGGGTCAGCTGTTTATCATCTTTGTGGATAAAATCAATAAATGCCTTTGAGAGAAGTTCCTCCTGGGAATACCCGAGGACGGTAGTGCAAGCTGGATTTACTTTTATAAAATTACCTTTAGTATCGGCGATGACCATAATATCAGTGGCAAGCTGGAAAAAACTAAAGTATTGCTCTTTTTCCATAACCATCGCTCTTTGTTCAGTCGTGTCTCTAAAAACACCGAGATTGCATCGTACTCCATCAATGGTAACACTGGAGGTGTTTACGTCTGCATAAAAAATACTTCCGTCCTTCCTCTTTACTGGAATATCTCTTATTACGCCGATTTCGCCGGAAGATTGTTTGATAAATTGCTCAAGAATTTTATCTAGGTTTTCTGCAGGGTGGATGTCTGACAAGCCAAGGGTTTTCAGCTCTTCTGTTGTGTAGCCCAGCATCCGTGATATCGCCTTGTTGCCCAATACAAACTTTTTGTCCTCAAGCCGAGCCAAAAGCAACCCGTCATTTACATTGTTAAAAATGATTTCAAATTTTTCCTCTGCAGACTTTAGTACCGCCTCCTGAAGCTTTTTACGCTCAGTGATATCACGTACGAGTGCATGGAGGTACACCTTGCCACCTGATTCAATTTTTGAAAGCAGAACCTCCGCGGGAAAGTCCTCACCGTCAATTCTCTTATGCGTCCATTCAAAAAAACTTGACCCTTTGAGCATGGCCTCGTCTATCATCTCAATTGCTTTTCCCATGGAAATACTCCCGTCTGGCTGCAATTTGGGCGACAGCTCCCAAGGGGGGTACCTTAAAAAATCTTCTTCATCTTTTGCGCCAAACATTTTCACCGTGGCTGGATTGGCCGATTTAAATTTCCACGACGGAGGCTCCAGCGTCATGC
>JAKANJ010000021.1 GCA_021823825.1 bacterium
GCAACTTGGGTGAAGCAGCGCTGGAGCTCATTCTTTCAAATATTCTCCCCCCAAACGCATACAAACTCCAACATCAATTTAAAAATGGTGAAACCGTTGATGCGGTCATCCTTACAAAAGATGGGATTATACCCGTTGACGCAAAATTTTCACTTGATAACTATAACCGTGTCGTAAACGAGGTGGATGAACTTCGTAAGGAGGAACTTGCAAAAGATTTCAGAAACGATCTCAAAAAGCGTATAGATGAAACTTCAAAATATGTGCGACCAGAGGAGGGGACCTTGCCGTTTGCATTTATGTTTATCCCTGCAGAGGGTATTTATTATGACTTATTAATCAACGAGGTCGGCTCGCTTAAAGTAAATACGCGCAATCTTATTGACTACGCATCAAGCGAGAAAAAAGTTATTATCGTATCACCTACGACCTTTTCCGCTTATTTACAGTCAGTGCTCTACGGTTTCCGAGCTTTCAAAATTGAGGAGTCTGCACAGCTTATTATTGGACGCGTGGAGGAACTCAGGAAACATCTTGTTGCTTATGAAGACTACATGAAGAAGCTTGGAAATGCCCTAGGAACGACCGTAAACCATTATTCAGCCGCTTATAAAGAGCTGAAAAAGGTAGATAAGGATGTAGTCAAAATAACAGGCGAAACCGCTGGAATTGACCCCATTCTTATAGAAAAGCCCCATTTTGAGGACTAACTCCCTTTTTTATGCTCCCAAAACCCCCATTGACGCCTAGGGGCTTGCATTATCTTTTATTTCGTGTAGAATGCTAGTTACTATGAATTTTGCAGTAATCATGACCGGTGGCAAGCAGTATAAGGTTGCTCCAGGTGAAGAAATCACGATAGAAAAGCTTCCCGGCGAGCTTAAAACGGGGGATAAGGTTGTGTTTGACCAAGTTCTTCTCGTTAACAACGGAACAAAGACTCTTGTAGGGGCACCATTTGTAGCTGGCGCTACCGTAGAGGCAACTCTCGAAGAAGAAGGACGAGCAGAAAAGGTTGTCGTCATTCGATATCTCCAAAAAAGCCGTTATTTTAAAAAGAACGGCCACCGTCAGCCATTTATGAAGGTAAAGATTACTGCGATTAAATAATACATTCCTCTCAAGAAGCCCTAGCAAAATGCTAGGGCTTCTTTTTATGTGTATTGACTTTTACCAGATAATATGTCAGCATTTTAGCAGAGCCCACCATTGGGCAAAAAGGGAGGGGAAGATGCGGCAGCTTAACACCTTGGATGTGGGGCCGAAAGAGCTAAAAATGCGCACACAGGAGCACGAGGCATGCTGGGTGGACGCCGGCAAGAGCAAGCTGGTTCCTCAACCCTTAACCTTTATGGGCGTATCACTAGCAAGATTCTTGACCATCAAGTGCCCCCACTGCGATGTGCGTATGTGGCGGTACGCGCGCGCTGACAAGGAAAAGTGCGCCGTATGCAATGCCGAGCGGACGATTAACGTCAGCGAAACAGTTGCGTTTTGTGTCATTTGCCATCGACAAGATAGCGTTGACGCATAATAGCAATAAAAAGCCCCGGGACATCTGTCGCCGAGGCTTTTTTGCTTTAAGTTAGTTTCTGTTCTTCAGTGCGTTCCTTAGTGTATCACTATCTGAGTATTCAAGCTCTGTTCCAGTAGATAAGCCTCTGCCCAGTGAGGTGATTGTTATACCATACTTTTTTGAAAGAGAATCAAGCATTTTAGCAACATAGGCGCGGGTAGCATCTCCCTCGGGGTTTGCAGAGAGTGCCAACACGACTTCAGAAAGACCGTGAGCTGCTCCCTTTTCAACTCTTTCAATAAGTTCACGAATACGAATTTTTGAAGCAGGGTCTTTTTCAAGTACAGGTATTGTCCCGCCAAGGATAAAGTAACGTCCAGAGTAACTACCACTGCGTCGCACACTTTCAAAATCCGTGTCTTTTTCTACAACAAGAAGGATCGTGTCGTCGGCATCACCAAAGCACTGCGCACAAAGGGTTCCATTGAGCGTTTGAGGATAGAAACGATAACATTCCGAACATTGGGCGATAGTTTTTTTGAGCTCGCCAATATCAAGAGCTAGGCTCTCCAAATATTGAGGGTCTTGGGCAAGAAGAAAATACACAAACCGCTTTGCTTGTCGTGTTCCGATTCCCGGGAACCTCATAAACGCTTGCGCTAGTGAATCTATCGTACTCATAGAGATTAAAAATCATCATCGTTACTTGCCTTGTGGGCGCCATTATATGACCCCGCAGTGTGTTGCTTGTCGAGAGTAACGAATGTACTCTTTTCCGCATCAAAGTAAAGCTCAACCTCACCAACTGGACCATTTCTGTGTTTTTCAACAATAATTTGAGCAATATTGGGCTTGTCAGACTGATCGTTGTACTTGTCATCACGATGTATAAAGATAACAACATCGGCATCCTGTTCAATAGAACCTGAATCACGAAGGTCTGAAAGTCGTGGTCGATCACGGCGTGTTTCAATAGCACGAGAGAGTTGTGACAGTGCGATAACAGGAACATCAAGTTCCTTTGCTAGTCCTTTAAGTGAACGAGAAATTTCTGTGACCTGATTTACCATTGAGTCATAATGCTTTGCCGTTGTCATTAGCTGCAGATAGTCAATAATGATTAGCCCCAATCCGTGCTCACTTTTGAGCTTGCGGGCAGCTGATCGCATTTTAATAATAGAATTGCCTGCTTGGTCGTCAATAAAAATTGGTGCTTTTGAAAGTTTCTCTAGCGAACCACGAAGTTTATCAAAGTCCTCATCAAGAGAAAGTTTCCCCGTACGCAGCTTCCATGCATTTACCCGAGATTCTGCAGCAAGCATGCGGTCAACAAGTTGCTGTGTATTCATCTCAAGAGAAAAAACACCAACTGGAACGTTGTGCTGAATTGCAGCCTGTCGCGCGATATCAAGAGCAAGAGTTGTTTTTCCCATTGAAGGACGTGCTGCAAGAATGATAAGGTCCGACTTTTGAAAGCCAGACAAAAGTGTGTCAAGATCAGGAAACCCACTCGGTACTCCACGGAGTTCACCACCATTTTTGTGCATTTTGTCTAGTCGTTCCCACGCATCTTCAAGGGTGTCCTTAATGTTGACGAATTTTTTTGTGACGCCAGCATTCGTAATTGCATAAATCTTATGCTCTGCCTCATCAAGAATAGTTTCTAGTTCTTCAGCTTCATTGTATCCGAGCTCCGAAATATGCTCAGCGGCTTCAATGAGTGAACGAAGCATAAATTTCCTTTGAATAATCTCAGCGTAATATTTTGCATTTGAAGAGGAGGGAACACCATCAACAAGCTCAGCGAGATAGCTTCCTCCGCCTACACTATCAAATTTCCCTAATTCTTTTAGCCGAGTAGAAACAGAAAGAAGATCGATCGGTTCGTGACGATTGTGAAGCTCACTCATCGCATCAAAAATAATCCGATGCTTTTCCGCGTAGAATGAATCACGGGTAAGAACATCCGCAATGTCATACATGCCGTCAGGTCGGAGCATAAGAGCACCCAAAAGAGCTTGCTCCGTTGCTTTATTTTGAGGGGGGATACGAAGCTCCTTAGATTTGAATTGTCGTTCTGCCATATTTCGTATTGTAACGCAGAACCCCACTCTTTCGGAAGTAGACTTTCGGGATAAAGTGGGGGATAAAAGGGGGAAAAGAAATAACTAAATGCTATTTAGAGAGAGTCAATAGTGAACTTGACGGTATCATAGAGGTGTTACGCGGACACTGGGCTCCTCAACCTCGTTTACAAGTGAATACACAGAATTCTAGCTCTATTTCCGGCTCACCTTGGGCCCACTATCGGTATCGGAGAGTTCCCACCCCATAGCATTGACTTCATCGCGAATTGCATCCGATTTTGCCCAATCTCTATTTTGACGAGCTTGCTCACGAGCTGCCAAAAGAATTTTTATTTTTTCGGGAATATTTTCTTGTTCCCTCGGTTCGAGCCCCAATCCAAGCACAAGATCAAAATCAAGAAGCGTTGCTGTTTTATCAGCGAGTGAAAGAGTAGGATCTTTTGCAACCTCCCATGCAAGGGCAAGCGCACGTGGTGTATCTAGGTCATCAAGTATGATTTCAAGAAAACGTTTTTTGTATGTACTGTTAACTTCGCCAACCTCTGTTCCAAGATGATCCTTTAAGCGTATCCATGCCGTCTGCGCTCCCTCAAGGCCGGCCCAAGTAAAATTAGCCTTTGAACGATAGTGAGCACCAAGCACCCAATAGCGGTACGCAAGAGGTGAAAACCCCCTTTCAACAATTGTTCTAATAGTAATAAAATTGTTGAGGGACTTTGACATTTTTTGTCCATCAACCATAAGAAACTCAATATGGAGCCAGTTATTTACAAATGTTTTTCCTGTTGCCGCTTCAGACTGAGCTATTTCGTTTGTATGATGGGGAAAGATTAAATCAGCGCCACCTGAATGGATATCAATTGTTTCTCCTAGTTTATCCATAGCCATGACAGAGCACTCAATGTGCCACCCAGGTCGTCCGCGACCAAAAGGCGCATCAAATACGTTTTCGCCATCTTCTGGTACCCAAAATTTCCACAAAGCAAAATCTCGAGCATTTTTCTTATCATAATCATCACCAGTGACCCTCGCCTGTGTTTGCGCTTCAAGATCGAGCCCCGCAAGTGCACCATAGCCTTGAGATTTTGCAATCTCAAAATAAACGCCATCCTCGGCCTTGTATGCAAAACCATCAGCGAGGAGCTTCTCAATAAGGGCAATCATCCCACCGATATGCTCTGTCGCACGAGGCAGATATTTTGGAATCTTAACATTTAGATTTCGTAAGTCAGCGAGAAAATAATTTTCATAACGGAGGGTTAAATCTGATAGTGGCACACCTTCCTCACTACTTCGCTTGATAGTCTTATCATCAATATCAGTAATGTTCATTACCTGCATGATATGATAATCCGCATATTCCAGTGTCCTTCTTAAAACATCGTAAACAATTGACGATCGAAAATTGCCGATATGGGCAAAATCATAGACCGTCGGTCCACAATGGTACATACGTACTTCACGATCATGAACAGGACGAAGTTTATTTTTCGTGCCAGTGGTAGTGTTATAGAGTGTTAGATCCATTTCTTGTGCTTAAAGAATGCCACCATCAAAATCGCGCCAAGTCCGAGAATGCCAAGAATAATCCAAAAGCCATTGGGGTAATTTACAATTGGAGTCCCCTGAGCACCAATCCCAAATATTGAAGCAACAAGCGTCAATGGAAAAGTAAAAAATGCCATGATGGTCAAGAACCTCATTGTCTCATTGTTTTTTGTCGTCAAAAGGGAATCGTTTGTTCTCCTGAGCTCCAGAAGTGTCTCTCGGTGACCTTCAAGGATGCTAGAAACCTTATAATATTCTCCCATGATCGTTCTAAGATAATAATCAAACGACTCACCATAGAACTTTGTTCCTGCAATTTCAAATGATTCAAGCACCTCCTTGTGGGGGCGTAATGTTTGTTTGAAGTTTATGAGGTCACGGTTAACGTGGGAAATTGCGGTAACCATATCACGCTCTCTTCCGCTAAATATTTTCGATTCTATGTCGCCAAAATCATGGTTGATATGGTCAAGTTCCAAATCAAGCATTTTATAAAGCTCGCGCATTATATGAAAAAGAATATATCCTGCGTGGTCACCAATATTTGTTTTTTCCAAAATAGTCTGCACTTCAAATATCTTTGCGAATTCGTGCAGTGGGTCGACGTGATCATAGTGTGTAGTAATCAGAAAATCCTTCCCGACGACAAAATCTATTTCCTGGTCGCGGCCACCATCATGCGCGTGAGAAATAGTTGGAAAATGTAAAATTAGGTATATAAAATCAGGGAATAGGTCCACTTTAGGTCTAAGTGTTGGTGCCAACATTTCATCGGCAACCAGTGGATGGATAGCAAACTCCTCCATTAGTTGGCGCACTTCTTCTTGAGTTGGCGACTGCACATCAATCCACACCAATTTCTTGTAGTGATAGCGAGAAATCATATATTTCTTTGATTATATCATAAAAGTACCCTCTCGGGCAAAACGAGACGTATGGGGTGCAGCTGCTACGAAGACTGAAGAGCTACGTTTGTTAGCGCATAGTTTTTGTGATACAAGGAGTAGGTCCCGTTTGCTCCTGAACCGTTACACGTTGTTTGTATAAACGCAATATCCTGTGGCGTGGGGTTTTCTTTTGTTGCAGAAATTGCATACGTTTGATTGTTATTGCAAAGATAAATCATATAACTTGGTGACCCGCTGGGATCATCAATAATTGGTTTTGCTAAAAAACCAGCGTTGTAAAGTCCTCGTGTTACTGCCATTGGATATGAAGTTCCATTTTCGTATCCAAGCCAGCCATTTCCGCCACCAGACCAACCAGTACCTGCAACCGCATAAGTTCCATACTTGTCATAATAAAAATCGAGAGCAATTTGGATATTGTGCAAATCTGACACTCGTGTAGCATCTCGTGATTTAGATTTTGCAGAGTTCAATCCGATAATAACCACCGTAGCAAGAATACTGATTATGGTAATAACGACGAGAAGTTCGACAAGAGAAAAACCATCATCAAAAATTTTAAGTTTTCGGATATTCATGATGAAAGTATAACACCGGCTTTCAGCTACGTCTATTTAAAAACAGTATCTCCTCTATTCAATTTGACCAGGTCCTAATCTTTTGCAATACTAGACAAATGAAAGCACTCTTGAAACGATTTTTAGGGAACCCCATTGTCTTGGTCGGTCTTATTATTGCGTTTGGTATTGGAGTTGGGGCAGGAGAGTATGGAAAAGCAAAGGCCGTTTCCGTCGCCATCGCGCAAGAAGCACAGAGCCAAAACCAGGAGAATCTTGACCTTACACCTTTTTGGAAAGCACTTGATGAACTCAATAGCAAATTTGTCCCAACAACAGCTTCATCTTCTGTTCCAGACAACACGAATAAGGTCTATGGTGCAATACAAGGCCTAGCAGCTGCTTACGGAGACCCTTATACCGTATTTTTCCCTCCAAAGGAATCAAAATCATTCGAAGAAGAGGTGAGGGGTAATTTTGAGGGGATTGGTATGGAAATTGCGATCAAAGACGGCATTCTTACCGTCGTAGCTCCACTCAAGGGCAGTCCCGCTGACTTGGCTAATATAAAACCAGGAGATCAAATTTTAAAAATTGGAAAACTATCCACAGGAGGAATGCCTGTAGAGGACGCAGTAAATGCAATCCGCGGACCAAAGGGAACAAAAGTAACACTCACGATCAAGCGGAATGGAAATGCACAAGATATCACCGTTACTCGTGCCGTAATTGATATCCCGACTATTGAAACAAAGCTTCGCAGTGACGGAGTTTTTGTAATTTCTCTTTACACGTTTACTGCAGACTCACCAAACTTATTCCGAAACGCACTGCGCGACTTTATCCTTTCAGGCTCGGATAAGCTTATTCTTGATCTGCGTGGCAACCCTGGCGGATATCTTGACGCAGCGGTTGATATGGCAAGTTATTTCCTCCCCGCAGGCAAAACTGTTGTAATAGAAGATAGTGGTTCAAAGGCTCCTCAGCAAATTGACCGAAGCAAGGGTTATGATGTGTTCAACGATAAATTAAAAATGGTCGTACTTATAGACCAGGGTTCAGCATCGGCTTCGGAGATTCTTGCGGGGGCTTTGCATGAACAAGGAGTTGCAAAACTTGTTGGAGAAAAAAGTTTTGGTAAGGGCTCTGTCCAAGAGCTTGTAAACATTACACCCGACGCAACACTCAAGGTAACCATCGCACGGTGGCTCACGCCACTTGGCCACTCAATCTCGCAGAACGGTCTTACACCCGACGTCATTGTTCCTATAACTCAAAAAGATATAGATAATAAATTTGATGCTCAAATGGAAAAAGCAGCAGAAATTTTAAAAGATCCTAACTTTACTAGATAAATTATATGAAAATTATTTTTCTCAAAGACGTTCCACGAATAGGGAAGCGGTATGAAATAAAAGAAGTCGCTGCCGGCTACGGAAGGCATTTGATTTCACAGAATGCAGCGGAGCTCGCAACACCAAAAGCAATTTCTCAGATTGAAAAGAAAATGCTCACTGATGCTGCACAAAAGAAGGTTCATACAGACCTTCTAATGAAAAATCTTGAAGATATAAATGGAGTAAAAATTACTCTGCACGGAAAAGCAAACGAAAAAGGCCATCTCTTCGCAAGCATCCACAAAGAAGAAATACTTGCTGAACTTAAAGCTGGATCACATCTCGAAATGCATCCGGACTATATTATTCTTGAGAAACCTCTTAAAATGACTGGAACTTACGAAATTCCTGTGGTTATCGGTGAAAAGAGCGCATCATTTATCGTTCAAGTGGAAGGGAAATAAATATGTTCTAGTAAATCAAAAGCCGCCCCGTTAAGGGGCGGCTTTTGATTTACTTTC
>JAKANJ010000022.1 GCA_021823825.1 bacterium
CATGCCCTCCGTTGCCGGAACGAACATAATCGGAGTAACCTGGATGCGCGGAGGATTATTCCCCTCCACCTCCACAGAAAGTCGCAGACGCAGGAGCGCCGCCCAGTCAATGGCAGCCGACTGGTCAGAAACAGCACCTTGGTGCTTGCTCGCATTCGTATGCGGCAGGCCAGCCGTGCTCGGGTGGTTGTGCTTGTTCAGCACGCACGGAACGACGACAGTAGTGCTCTTCTTCCCACCAGGAACGATGAGCGTCTCGCCCGGTACGATGATGTCGGGATTGCAGATGTGATTCACTTCTGCAAGCGTGCAAACGGTCGTTCCCGACCACGCAGCAATGCAGGAAAGCAAATCTCCTTTCTGGACCACGTACTTTTCCGTCGGGCCCGAGAAATTCGGACGGTAGTAGATGGAGCGCCGATGCGCTTCCTTGGCCGGGCTACCGGCGGAAAGTCCAGCTGCGAACAGGGTCGCAAGCAAGGGGGCAAAAACCCTCTTGTGAAGCAAGGCAATATTTGCCATAGCATTTCTCCGTTGTGTTGAGTGCTACACGATGCAGCACTTTGGGTGAACTCAAGAATAATCTCACCAAGTTGAATTAGAAAACGGCAACATACCGTCAAAACAACCTTAAAAGGCTAGATTCCAGAAGACGAATTAAATGAACAACCCGACGCATACTTGCACACTTTGTACCACTTTGTCAAGGTCCATACTTCCAAAAAGTGTCTGGTTTCGTGTCGCACCTCACAAGGCTACTGAATAATACTCCTACACTTCGATAGACCTCTCCCCTACACTACAAAACTTAAAGCACGCCGACTCATTCGAGTCGGCGTGCTAGTTTTGTGCGTAGGGCGAATAAGGTAAAGGATGTTCGGCCAAGAACATGTTTTGTCGCCGTCGCTCCAAAATATTTCTCGGCCCTGTTCGTGCGACCCATTTTGCTAAATGGGTGCCCGCACTCGCTTTCGAATCCTCCCCTACACTACAAAACTTAAAGCACGCCAACTCTGAGGAGTCGGCGTGCTAATTTTGTGCGTAGGGAAGGATTCGAACCTTCGAAGCCCAAAGGGCGACAGATTTACAGTCTGTTGTGATAGACCACTCCACCACCTACGCAAGTAAACAGGCGCCATGTGGCGCCTGTTTACTCTACCATGATTTTTTTTAAATTCAAACGTTAGAAGAGAAATGCATTGTTATGCTGCTGTTTTTGAACCCGCACGAGTCTTAACCGCTGTTCTCTTTTGAACATGGATTGCAATCTCCCCTTTTTCCATGCCAACCGACACGCGTCCACCCTTGAGGACACCTTGAGATATCATAAAGGATGCAACGGGTGTTAAGATTTTATTTTGGATCAGGCGCTTAAGTGGTCGTGCACCGTAGTGCGTATCATATCCTTTTTCTGCAAGGTATGAGAGCACATCCTTTGAAACATCAAGGGTAATCTCCTTTTCTGCAAGACGATTTTTAATAATTTCAATTTGAAGGCCAACAATCTCACGAATCACTTCAGGAGAAAGTATGTCAAAGATTATAATTTCATCAAGACGATTCAGGAACTCTGGTCGGAAAAAATCTTTCAGAGAACTTGTCACTCGCTCTTTGGCATCTTCATAGTTTGCCTTATCGCTTGCATTGGTGTTAAAACCAATCGCCTGCATTTTGTCGATATGTTCTGAGCCAATGTTTGACGTCAAAATAATCACCGTATTTTTGAAGTTAACAACTCTCCCCTTTGAATCTGTCAGGTGACCATTGTCCAAAACCTGAAGAAGGATGTTAAACACTTCTGGATGAGCTTTTTCTATCTCATCAAAGAGCAAGACAGAATACGGACGATGACGAACTGTCTCGGTCAGGTTGCCACTTTCTTCATGCCCAACATACCCTGGAGGTGATCCAATAATTTTTGAGACAGAATGCTTCTCCATATATTCAGACATGTCTACGCGCACAAGAGCCTTTTCATCATTAAAAAGGAACTGTGCAAGGGCCTTGGAAAGCTCCGTTTTGCCTACGCCCGTGGGGCCAAGAAAAAGAAAAGATCCAATAGGCCGATTGGGGTCGGCGATTCCCGCACGCGAACGCTTGACCGCATCAGAAATTCTCTGAATTGCGTCTTTTTGTCCAACTACACGTTTTCCAAGCTCTTCTTCAATATGCGCAAGCTTGCCCGCCTCCTCTTCAAGCATCTTCGTAACAGGAATACCTGTCCAACGAGCAACGACAGATGCGATATCCTGTTCGCTTACGTCCTCTTTCAAGATGCGGCGTGATGATTGAAGTTTTTTCAGTCTCGCAGTTTTTGCAATAAGGTCTTTCTCAAGAGAAGGAATGCGACCATAACGAATTTCTGCCGCGAGGGCGAGGTCCGCTTTCATTTCCGCGGCCTCAGCCTCAATGCGCCTCGTTTCAAGTTCTTTTTTTATTGAACGAATATCAACAACAAGCTCCTTTTCATTCTTCCACTTCATTTCAATCTCTCGCGTTTTCTCGCGCAGGTCCGCAATTTCTTTGTCAATTTTCTTTGTGCGGGACTTTGCATTTTTCCCAGATTCGCTCTCCGCTGTTGCTTCTTTTTTGAGAGCCTCCTTCTCTATCTCCAGACGCATAATGCGACGATGCGCATCCTCAAGCACTGGTGGCATATTTTCTAGCGAAATACGAAGTGACGATGCAGCTTCATCAATAAGGTCAACAGCTTTGTCAGGAAGGAATCGATCGGTAATATAACGGCTGCTCAGATTTACTGCCGCGATGATAGCATCATCAGTAATGCGCACACCATGAAAGACTTCATATTTTTCCTTTAGCCCACGCAAAATAGCAATGGCATCCTCAATAGATGGCTCGTTGACATGAACTGGCTGGAAACGCCGTGTGAGCGCTGGATCCTTCTCAATGTGTTTTTGATATTCACGAAGCGTTGTTGCCCCAATCGCACGAAGCTCTCCTCGCGCAAGCGCAGGTTTCAACATGTTTGATGCGTCCATGGAACCTTCTGCAGCCCCTGCACCAACAATTGTATGAATCTCATCAATGAAAAGAATTATCTTGCCTTCGGAGCGTTCAATTTCCTTCATAATTTTCTTTAGCCTGTCTTCAAACTCGCCGCGATATTTAGTACCAGCAATAAGTGCCCCAAGATCAAGAGAAACAAGCTCTTTCCCCTTGAGCGATTCTGGAACATCATTTTTTGCCATACGAATTGCAAGTCCTTCCACTACTGCGGTCTTGCCCACACCGGCCTCCCCAATAAGGATTGGGTTATTTTTTGTACGGCGAGAAAGAATTTGAACAATACGTCCAATTTCATTGTCACGACCGATAACAGGGTCCAGCTTGTCTGCGCTTGCAAGAGCAGTAAGGTTGCGTGTAAATTTGTATACTGACTTTAGCTTCTTTGAAGGTGTTCCATCAGTAATATTTTGTGTACGAAATTCTTCTAGAACACGCGAAACAGCGTCTCGGTCAACATGGTAACGCATAATGAACTCGCGAGCTTGCCCCGCTACGTCAAAGATAGCGAGAAAAAGATGCTCCGACGATACTTGTTCGTCGTTCATTGTTTGTGCAATACGTGGAGCGATCTCACCAAGAATTTGTCCAAGCTCCTGAGTAAGATAGAGTTGATATGAATTTTCAGCAACATTTTGACTTGTTGTCGGCTCAATTGCCTCAAGCATTTCTTCTGCAAAAGCTATTGAATCAACATCTAGTCGATCAAGAATTGACGAAACGATACTCTCCTCATCAAGAACAAGCGCAGCCAAAAGATGCATAGGGCTCACATGGTTTTGTCCGCGCTCCACGACAAGCTCATGGGCTCGACGAATAACATCGCGTGCTTTTGTTGTGAAATTGTTAAATGGGGGCATCATAAGTGATTTAAAAAATTATTAGAGATGCATAATACAAGGACAATTTTGGATTGTCAATACCTTACGGTGATGGACTCAAAACAAAGAATTGGACAAAAATGTTACTTATTTGTTTTTGCGGGTGTGGTTGGTTTTGTAGCCAAACCAATAAGGCGCGCAGCTTCAGACGCAGGAATACCCACTTGCGTCCCCGCACCTTCATCAATACTGAGGAAACCAACAACTTCGCCACTCAAATTGATAATGGGCGCACCGCTTGAAACACCACCTAAGTAGACTGAAACTCCTATATTTGAAAGTACTTTTGATGTTGTATTTTTTTCTTTGTCCGTGACGGTACGCTGATCAAGGCTATTAATAAGGCCACTTGAAATTGTCTTCGCATCCCACCCGCCGATGATAATTGCTGTTTGCCCGAGCTGGAGAACATTTGGATCGCCTAGCGTAACAGGTTTAAACGAAACAGGCGTCGTGCTGGTTCCTGTTGGCGTAAGTCTCCCAATACCAAGAGGACTTGTACTGTCAGCAGGAATGACTTGCAAAGCATACGGCTGACCGTCGATTGTTGTTGTAAGAACCCCTCCGCCAAGGTTACCTGCACTCGTTATGACGAGACCGTCAGCAGAGACGATTGTTCCGATGCCCGCAGAATGAGACGTTCCGTCCTGGCCAACAGATTTAAAGGCAACCGTACTTTTTATATTTCGTGCCACCGCAGCAACGGTTAAGTCCTCGTCCATAACTGGCGCTGTCGCTGGAGTCTTGTCAGAAGAAGGAGAACCTGAAGCAATTTTCTCAATTGTTCGTTCAACAACCCTTGTTAAGGTTTGAGTAACGGGTTCTGGGGCCTGTTGCATGAGCGTCACCACAACAATGCCTGTTGCCATTGAAGCAACAAAGCTTGTGAATAGAGTGAGGAGAACGATTTGTGCTTTCGTAAGGTGCTCCATAGATAGCTTGTATGATACCGCTTAATCTAGACACCTGCAAGCCGAGAATTTACAACATCCCAATCAATAGCTTTCCAGAAAGCCGCAAGATAATCAGCGCGTTTGATTCCGTAATCAAGGGCAAATGCATGTTCAAAAACATCCATGACGAGAATACACGAAGCTCCCGCCAAGTGCCCCCCATCGTGCTCATTCACCCACACGTTGAACAGCTTCCCTGTCTCATTGTCTTGAGCCAGGATTGTCCAGCCAATACCTCGAAGCGATCCCGTTGCTCGAAAATCTTTTTCCCATGCTTCAAGAGACTCGAAGTTCTCTAAAATTTTTTTAGCAAACACACTTTTCTTATCAAGAATTTTCTTTTCTTTGGTCATGTTGCCAAAATAAAGTTCATGGAGTCGCATACCGTCCCACTCCCAACCAAAGCGACGTTTCATTTCGCTCCACTGAGGAGTGCCCGCTTCTACTGTTTTCAAAAGCTCATTCACTTTATTGGTGTTGGAAACATACCCCTCATACAGAGTAAAATGATTGCGCAAAAGTACATCGGAAAAACCTTCCGTTCCCAATAGTCGCTCAAAATTTTTTGCTTCGTACATATGATTTGTAAAAAGTTAAAAGTTAATAAAACTACACCACGTCACTTTGCTTTTGGGCTACCTGCAAAAAAGCTACTATCTGCGGAAGTTCAGTAACCACACGGGCAATATCTTCGGAGGTTGTTGAACGACCGAGAGAAAACCTAATTGTTCCCTCCATCTTTTCACTTATTTT
Organism: bacterium; assembly: GCA_021823825.1. GTDB lineage: Bacteria > Patescibacteriota > Minisyncoccia > Phycocordibacterales > UBA1550 > UBA1550. The sequence goes on from JAKANJ010000022.1 coordinate 5,615, forward strand.
TCCTATTGCCATTATAACATGCGATGGACCATCCTCAGAACTTTTGCAAGCACTTTGCCCTGATGCAGCGATGCCTCTCGCATCGAGGTAAAGAACGAGTGCCTCGCTGTCAATTCCAGGGATTGAGACATTAAGAATATTGGGCGACAAAAAATCCAGATTGCCGTTAATGGTGGCTCCGGGGATTTTCTTTATAATTTTATTCGCCAGGGTGTCACGAAGTTTTTGAACACGTTTTGATTCTTTCTGAACTATTGCTCTCGATTCATGCAGCGCTTCAGCAAAGCCTGCAGCAAGCGCTGTTGATTCCGTACCGGGTCGCCTGCCTGACTCATGCATACCACCGTGCATCAAAGGCTCAATTACAATTCCCTGTTTTACATAAAGTGCCCCTACACCACGAGGTCCATATGTTTTGCTTGAAGAAATAGTCATAAGATCTACACCGAGACGAAGCACGTTGAGATCAAGATAATTTGAGGCCTGAGCCGCATCAGTGTGGAAATAAGGAAATATCGACTTGTGTACTTTTCGCGCATGCCTAATTTCCTTTGCAATTTCTGCCACTGGCTCAATTGTCCCAATCTCGTTATTTACATACATTATTGATACAAGAACTGTCTCCGAAGTAATATTCTTTCGTAATTCACGTGTATCAATACGACCAGTATCATCAACTCCAAGAATATCCAAGAGTATTAATTTTTCCTTTTCAAGATTGCGAACGACCTCAAGAACTGCGGGATGCTCAACAGCAGACACAATGACATGCGGCAAAACAACACCACGAGCGCGAGCAGCGTCCACAACACCGACGATTGCGAGATTATTAGATTCCGTAGCGCCACTCGTAAAAACAATTTCTTGTGGTCGAGCGGAAATCTCTACGGCAATTTGTTTTCTAGCCGCTTCAAGGACTGAATGCGCCTCCCTCCCTGGCTTATGAATCGCGCTGGGATTGCCACTAAATTTTTTCATTATATCCATCGTCACGCGCAAAGCTTTTGCGCTTATCGGTGTTGCCGCGGCATGGTCAAGGTAAATATGCTTCATTAGTGCATAATATCCTGTGTCGCCATTGTTTTCAAGAATTTTGATCTAACATTTTTTTTGCAAAAATTGTCAAAATGTTGTAGTATTTCAAGCACTATGACACCCGAGACACTGCAAATTATCGCGATTGCGTCGATTATACTAAGCGTTCTTCTTGGTGCATGGGTTTTTGTTTTGGGATATCGCCTAAAGAAATTGCTTTCTGGAGAGAAGGCACAAAGTCTTGAGGGCCTTATTCGAGCGCTTGGCGAGGACATTCGTGCGCTTGAAAAATTTCAAAAAGAAACAACTGGCTATTTAAATGAAGCGGAAAAACGTATATCGCGGAGCATCCAGGGAGTAGAAACAATCCGCTTTAATGCATTCAAAGGAACAGGAGAAGGCGGCAACCAGAGTTTTGCCATTGCCCTTCTCTCAGAGAACGGCGACGGCACAGTTGTTTCAAGCTTGTATTCACGTGACCACGTAAACGTTTTTGCAAAACCAATAAAAAACTTTGCGTCAGAATATGAAATGACGCCAGAAGAGCGTGATGCTGTTTCTCGTGCACGCAAATTATCTGCTTAAATAATTTGCGCGTACAACCACAGATTTTTGTTCGTGCTCACTAATTTTTTCTCCCATGGCTAAAACTATCTTATCAAATATTATTCCCCGCCCACCAATTGTTGTAATTATGGGCCACATAGACCACGGCAAGTCGAGCCTTCTTGACTATATTCGTAAGTCAAACATCGTCTCTGGTGAAGCTGGCGGCATCACGCAGCACCTTTCTGCATATGAAGTTTCCCACAAAACAAAAGAAGCCTTTGCCGCAAACCGGATTACCTTTCTGGACACTCCTGGCCATGAAGCATTTTCAAAAATGCGTGCACGTGGCGCTGGCGTAGCTGATATTGCAATTCTTGTTGTCTCTGCAGAAGACGGCGTACGAGAGCAAACGAAGGAGGCTTTTCGCGCCATACGAGAAGCGGGTATCCCCTTTATTGTTGCAATCAACAAAATAGACAAGCCAAATGCAAACATTGAACGCACAAAACAAAATCTAGTAGAAAACGAGATTTACCTTGAGGGGTTAGGTGGGGATGTGCCTTTTGTACCAATCTCTGCAAAAGTTGGTACAGGTATTCCCGAGCTTCTGGATATGACCATCCTTGTTGCCGAAATGGCAAACCTTGTCGGAGACACTACACTTCCCGGAGAAGGAATTGTCGTAGAATCGCGCGTTGACACCAAGCGTGGCAACACGGCTACCCTCATTATCACCAACGGAACCCTCAGTAAGGGCTCATATATTGTAGCAGAAGAAAGTATCGCACCAGTGCGAGCAATTGAAAATTTTTTAGGTGAGACAGTTTCCGAAGCTTCATTCTCATCTCCTGTTCAGATTGTTGGGTTTGATATATTGCCAACAGTGGGAGCAACATTCCATTCTTATGAAACCAAAAAGGAGGCGGAACAGGCACAAGAACAAATCCGAGAAACACGGAGCAAAAATGCACC
>JAKANJ010000023.1 GCA_021823825.1 bacterium
CAACGCACCAGGTTACATTATAACCAAAACAGCTAATCGTCCATTTCAACGCACCAAGTTACATTATAACCAAAACAGCTAATCGTCCATTTCAACGCACCAAACTGCATTCGTTGTCGGGATGCCGAGGAATCGGTCACAAGTTACTAGGTGTGCTCATGCGGTTACGCACTGCGCGCACCAAGTACTTCCGACCCGGGCTCGTGGTTTTTGATTACAAAAACATCACTGCGCCTTTCGAATCCCGTCGCAAAGCGTGCAGACGCTTTGCTACATCCCGACACCTCACTACGCTCGTTGTCGGGATGCCGGGATTCGAACCCGGAGTCACGCGAACCCGAATCGCGTATGTTACCGTTACACCACATCCCGTTTCCGCAGACCTAAACACACTACACAACAGAATTCAGAGTAACAATTCCGTGCGCCATTGGCAAGCCATTTACTTTCTAATTATTCGCACTTTGTTATCAGTTATATTTATAATTGTTGATGGTTTTGCTTTTGGCACACCCCCTCTCCCATAAAAATCCACCTTATCGCCAAAATATTTTTTTGCCTCCTGTATGGTGCTCGCAGGAGGCAGCCCTTCTGGATTTGCGCTTGGCGCCACAAGGGGGCCTGTATGCTTAAGAATTTTTACCAAAGTCTTTTTTGCAGGAAGGCGGAACGCAAGAGTTTGAGTTCCTCTGTGCAAATATTCAAATCTCTTTTTTGCACAAGGCATAATGATACTGACTGGGCCTGGCCAAAACTTTTTTAGTATCTTCTCCGTTTTACCATCATACTCAATACCAAATAACTTTAAATCCTCAATTGCGGATATCAAAATAATAAGCGGCTTTTTGTTGTTACGACCTTTTATACGGTAAATTCTTCCAACCGTTTTCTTGTTATGTGCGCTGCCAACTAAACCATAAAGTGTATCAGTGAGAAGCACACCGACTCCCCCGCTTTTTAGTACTTGTACTCCTGGTTCATTCATGGCTCATTGTTGCTCAAACGCATTTCTTAATGATACAGTCAACTTTTCCAAAACATCATCGCTAACATTATTTACAACATCAATGTCGGCCTTCTTAGGCCATTCTGAATCTTTAAAAACTACGCCTTCAAATTCTCTATTGCTTGCATAGCGAGGAACTACATGGAAATGAACTTCTGGGTCAACCATCATAAGCATGAGGTAGTTGATTTTGTCATTCTGAAAAAGTTTTTTTAGGTTAGTTTCAATTTCTTTAACAACAACAGGCAATTCGTCAAAACTCCCCTCGGATATTTTTGAAAACGCATCTGTCTGTTCCCTACAAATAAGAATGAGCGAGCCAAGTGTTACTTGCTCAAAACGGCGCAAAAGATACCAGTGCTTATATTCTTTTACGAGGGTGTTTGGGTAACCAAATTTCTTTAGTGTCACTTCTAACATGCCTATATAGTACCATGTCGTTTTCGATTGAAGAAAGGGCAGCTACTTTTCGTAGCTGCCCTTGAATTTTTCACTTCTTTTCCTTAAACGGACAATTTTTACTTAATGAACAGGATGAGCAGCTTTTTCCTCCTGAATGGAATAAATACCACAATGAAAGCAGCGCAAGTACGACTACGAGAGCAGTCTGTATATGCATACTCAACCTCCACCCATAGGATATTAAAACAAATTGCTCGGGTCAACATCAATCGTAGCACTATGGTAATAAAAATGAGCGGCCGTAAAGACGGTCGCTCATTTGCAATAGCAGCAAGCTATTTCCTTGGGAGAGCGCTCAGGGCCCTCCTCCGCTTGATGTGGTTATCAATCTCACACCACTCGCATCCGTTCCCTGCGTGAGAATACCAGTCGTGCTCTTCGCAGTAGGATACATCACCCTTCGGGTACACCTGCTCACCCAAACGATTGACGAGGATGAGCCTGCTTTCCTTGGCAACTCGATTGGAAGCGACCTCGTTGTAGAGGTCAGCTGCTTGCACGGGCCGCCAATGGTGCTCGTGCTCCGCGCCATCAGACCTTTCGGTCCATTGGTTGACGAAATCACAGAGCTCACTCTCCGGCCAGATATTCCAGTGCTTTTGGTATTCCTTGCCATCGTCACCGACGGCCAGGACACTCTGGAACGGAGAAGGACGATTGGAAAATTCGCCGAGGGCTCCCGTTTTGAGCTCCGTCACCTTGACGATGACTTCCCTCAGAACCAAGATCCTGGGAAGATTCCCAAGATTTACCGATACCTGCCAAAGGCAGATATTCTGACCTGTTGAGAAGTTCATAAAGCCCCCTGGTTTAGGTTGATTGAGTGATGGTTTATGTAGCAGGAAATAGAAAGATCGTAATTTATCTTCTTTTAGTATAGCAGATTATTCTCAGCTTGTCAAGCACCTTTTCTCCTCCTAAAACACATGCCCATATGGTCGTTTACCATTCCCGTCGCCTGCATATGAGCATATACAATTTTGGGTCCTAAAAATTTGAAACCCCTGCGCTTGAGATCCTTTGCCAACAGCTCCGCTTCAGGAATCGTTACGGGATAGTCCTTGAGGCTTTTTATATTGTGGCTGATTGGTTTATTGCTGACAAACTTCCAAGAATATTTTGCAAATGTTCCGAATTCCTTTTGTACCTCAAGAAATTTTTTTGCGTTATTAATTGCAGCTTCAATTTTCAAACGATTCCGCACGATACCTTCATCCTTTAGCAAGCGTGCAACATCACGTGATGTAAAATGAGCTACCCTTTTTACGTCAAAATGGGCAAATGCTTTTCTATAGTTTTCACGCTTGTAGAGTATGGTGCGCCAAGAGAGTCCAGCCTGAGCACTTTCAAGCACAAGAAACTCAAATATTTTTTTATCATCATGCGTCGGCACACCCCATTCCCTATCGTGATAAGAAAGCATTAGCGGGTCATTTTCTGCAGGCCAGAGACAACGAGTTTTGTTCATTGGATCTATTGTCTCACGCAGTTTTTATAAATGCAAAAAATTGCCCACAGGGGAAGTTTTTTGTCTTTGTGAATTCGAAAAAGGGCCGTGAAAACGGGCATCAATTTCCTAAGTAATTCACATTCTGTACATGAACTCGAAGGCTATCTAGGCATGAGTTAGCTCTACCCCAATCATATCTTCCAGCGCGCGCTCCTGCATTACGGCATGGCTTGCGCCATAAACTACAAAAATATTGTATCCTTTTTCCCAGTAGTCCCGTATACAATCTAAAATAGTTATATTTCGTATCTGTGAGGACGTACGCGCAATTTCATTTATATTAGAAAGATTATACATTGGATTTGCAACTCGCATAATAAAGTTTTTATCTTCAATATCAAATTCTCTATCAAAGATTTTTTTATGCGTACTCACGACGGTAGATTCAAAAGAAAAATTAAAATCGGGCCATCCAAGTTCTTTAATGTTTCGCTCCACAATCCGTTTAACATATTCATCAAAGTCTTCAGTTGCAGAATTCCTTAGCCACGATGCAATTGCTCTCATCATATAGAAGTAAGCAACCTCCTCCTTGGAGTATTCTTCCAGTAATTCTTTCGATTCGCCACCGATAGTTGGCTCTGGTCTAAAATACGGAACGTTGGCTTCTCGAGCCAAGTAGACGATTGCCCCTGATTCACCAAATTGCTCAATGGCCTTCTCAAGAGAAGGCAGACTATTTTCGTTCACATTTCCTTCGTAAATTACAATAGATTTTTTATTCTGCGCTTTATTTAAAAATCTCTTCCACTCCTGATGCAACGTTGCAAACTGCGGATGTGTAGGATCCTTCTTGTGTTCTGATCCGAAATAGAACAAAACCTGGCCAGTTTTCTCAAGAGAGTATGTATACGGCAGACGATGTCTCGCTTCGTTTTGAGAAGCAATATATTCCGCAAAAGATATGATGAGATTTTTGTTTAGTTGATTCATCCTGCACATCATAGAAGATGATTAATTTCGAACGTAGTCTAATACCTTTCAAACTGTTTTATAATCTTCCATTCACTACTCTCTTCGCCCATAATCTCCTTGAGCGCATTGAGCTCTAATGGCTTTGAAGATATAATTGCCCCGCGCAGGTCTTCTGTCCTGCCAGAGATAATATTCTTCCAAACTGGACTGTCCTTAACTACAGCAAGGTTATCACTTGCTGCCTTGATACCAGCTTCTGTTAGATCATTAACCATAGATACTTGTCCTTTAACCCCTGTCAAACCAGAGATGTCAATGCCAACAACACCAGTGAAAATCTTACAATTATAGACGATATTGTTCAAATCATTTAAAAACCTGTCTTCGTCCTCCGAAAATGAAATTAGGGATTTAAAAATGACCTTATCGTACAGCTTAACAACATCCGAGACTGCCTTTTGTGCTACCTCAACCAAATCAGGCATAAATTTATCTCCCGCTAAAGCAATTGATACTCTATATTTAGTTTCTGCTTCACGCATTATTGCTTTCATAAGTAACTTTTTGAATGCCCTTCTTCCATTGGCCCCAAGAACATCGTGGAGCCTACTGATATCTTTTTCATTTTTACATAATTCAGAGATTACCTCAAAGAAGGTTCCTCCGTCTGTTGAACTATGATAAATCGCCATTGCTATTGCCAATGTAATTTTATTTTCGTCACTAAGCTTATCCAAGTCTGACAACTGTTGTGCTAAGGCTTTACTTTCTATTGTGCCCACCTTTTGTAATACTTCCTGCAGAAGACCCCTGAGCCCAGCTTTAACTTCATCATCAGTGTGCGTCTGTCCAAGGTCAACAGCTAATTTTTCAAGCTCAGTCGTTGGTATAATATATTTTTGAAGCGCAGGACGCAGTGTTTTATTTATTTCCTTTTCGATATCAATTTTCGCAAATTCCCTACAAACAGCATCATCCCCAATCTCCAATATTTCAGCAGAAGAAACATACGGAAGTAAGTCCCACGTATGCTCCAATAAACTCACAACCGTTAACACAATATTTTTGACAGCAAGACTAACCCTCTTCTTAATGAAGGATTCAATCTGTGATGAGGTCTCGTAATCAACAGATCCAATTGATAGCTTTTTGTCTTTTAATGAAAATAAGTGCTGGTTGTAAAATGAAGGATTATTGCTTAGTATGTCTCTTTGTTGTGACTCTGATAAATTGGAGCTTTTTAGTTCCCTAGAAAGGTTCTTCTTTAGGAAAAAAATATTAATTTCTCTTAGGGGCCTCAGAAGAAAATTCTTTGTATACTCGTTTAACCACTGCTGCCCATTAATTTCCTCTTTTAACTCAACAATATCAAAATATTTTAAGAGCTTGGTGTGGAAATAGCAGTAGCCAGTATCACCCACATCGGGATCATCACACCTTAGACCATTTTGTTTTGTATATTTACATTTCATGATTTATTTCTTAATTACGTAAATAGAATACAAAAAGCTAATCACATGGATGCTGGCTTGCACCGCCCATGCCAGTTTCCCGATATGATTAGTACCGGCGATTCCACGCGATGAATTTTTTACCTCTTACTAGTTTTATCATGCCGCCAATTTTGCAATGGTTTAGGCTACTTTTCTTTATTCAATTCTATATATGGAATATACCATAAAATGGCACGGTCGGGATAGGCGCAACCGGTGGAACACATTGCACCACCAGTAGCTACTTTTCTTGTATACTGTGTGGTAGTCAATATTCACGTGGATCACAAATTATAACTTATAAACATGAGGCTGTCGTCAGAGGACAGAAAGGTTCTCGCGGACTACAAGCTTGAATTGAGGAACTCTCTGAGAGACAGAATGTTCTTATTAAGAAGCGCCTAGATAGATTCATCCCTGACCTAGTTCTCAAACAGCAACTAGAAATTATTGAAAAGGAAACCTATGAGGCACAGAGTATATTGGCTTCTTCTGAAGAAATTGAGATCAACTTCGACGAGCTTCTTGATTACGCAAAAGAGTACCTCCAAACACCAAGCAGTGTGTGGAAAGATGCAAAACTAGATAAGAAATTAAAGCTCCAGTGGTTCCAATTCCCCCAAGGCATCACCCTCAACGGAACGAATTATGGAACCGCACAAATAGCTAATGTTTTCAAAACAAAAGAGGCATTTCTGCCTCCTAAGTCTTCTATGGTGGACCCGAGGAGATTCGAACTCCTTGCCTCCTGAGTGCAAAACAGGCGCTCTACCAATTGAGCTACGGGCCCTAACTACCAACTCTGCTATTCTACCTTATTTTTTCTCTAATGCAAGTGCAATAATAAAATCAATAAATTCTGGCAGTGGTAACCCAAAAAGAGCAAGTGATTTAGGCAAAAGTGATGTCTGGGTTAATCCTGGCAAAGTATTTACCTCAAGCAAGCATGGTCCGTCTTTACTCATAATGAAATCGTACGTTGCATAATGCCGTGCACCAATACTTGCATGTGCTGAAAGCGCTGCGCGCTCAAGCGCATACTGTTCGTTGCCTCTCATGCGAGCAAGTCCAATCGGGTATGTAGGATTTTTATATTTTTGATTGTAGTCAAACAGAACACCATCGGGCATAGGTATTTCAAGTGGTGCCACTGCATATGCATGTTCTCCTCCGGTAGAATTTATTACACCAACCGTAATTTCACGACCACGCACATATTCTTCAACAATGGCTTCCCCGTCATATCCGAGGGCAAATTCAATTGCAGCAATAAGCTCCTTGTCATTTCGTGCAAGAGAAAGACCAATAGATGATCCTCCTGCAAGTGGCTTTACTACATAAGGAGCAGTTATTTCTGCCTTCACGCGCGAGAGAACTGCGCCGATCTCCTCCCCTCGCGAAACAACGACACCCCGCGGTACAAGTATGCCTTCTTTAGCAAAATATTTTTTTGCAAGATCCTTGTTCATTCCAACGGCAGATGGGACTGCGGTTGATCCTGTATAAGGAACACCAAAAAAGTCTAAAATATTTTGTACCTTTCCATCTTCTCCAAATTCTCCGTGCAATGCATTAAAAACAACATCAACATGCTGATTTAATTTTGACGGATGGGTAGGTATGCCATCGATGTTCCACTCCCCCTTATTGGTAATCAAAATATCGTGCGGTTCATAACGATTTGGTGAAAGCGCGCTAAGGACATTGCCACCAGTACGAAGTGACACATGATATTCAGCTCCTGGGCCGCCGCGCATTACCCCAACACGAATTTTTGCCATGGACTCATTATACCGTATTCATGATTACTTGTGAAAGAAAAATGATTGATTTTCGGTGAACTTCTGCTAGTATATGGACATTGCCGGGATGGCGGACCTGCCTGCCGGCAGGCAGGATTGGTGGACGCACTTGTCATCATATGTATACTGTATATGTTCTTAAAAGCATAACACGAACATATTTATATGTTGGGATGACAAATAATATTGAGCGCAGGTTTTTGGAACACCAACGCGGGAAAGAAAGAACCACTTCTCCCTATCGCCCCTTCAACCTTGTATATACAGAAAATTTTTCTTTACGGGTTGAGGCAAGGAAGCAAGAAAAGTATTTGAAATCAGGTTCTGGGAAAGAGTGGCTAAAGAGAAATTATTAACACATTGCCGGGATGGCGGAATTGGTAGACGCACACGACTCAAAATCGTGCGGAGTAATCCATGGGAGTTCGATTCTCCCTCCCGGCACACAAACGTAGTGAGTAGGCAGAGAGAGCAAGACACCTGCGTGTCTTGCGTGGAGAATCGAAAGGCGCAGGCTTATCGAGCACGGCGAGATGCCGAGCCGGGGTCGCGAACACTTTGCATTTTGTGAGTAACCGAAACAAAATACTTAGTGATTCGTGACCGACCTCCCCCTCCCGGCACATTACAAAAAACCAACAGGGCTTCCCCGCTGGTTTTTCTTGTCATTATCTTAGGACATTCAGAAAGAAAGCCACACTATTTGACATACGAATGTTGCTCTGGAATACTACAAGGAGATACTGATGCAAGCATAGCTTATAAACAAATATACCTTGAGGAGGTTACCATGCTACGAGTTCGCTTAAACCTCAAAAAAATGGTTCAAGTGATATTTACCGCCACCGCCGAGGAGCTCTCCTTGCCGCGGTTTGC
>JAKANJ010000024.1 GCA_021823825.1 bacterium
GTTTGGCACAGATGTTCTTGGACTCGTCCAAGGGGTCACAAAAATGAGCAAGCTTAAATATCACGGCGTAGAGCGCCACGTAGAAAGCCTTCGCAAGTTTTTTATTGCAATGTCAAAAGACATCCGTGTTCTTATCATTAAACTTGCGGACCGTTTGCACAATATCCAAACACTAGAGTACCTTCCAGAAGCCCGACAAAAACGCGTTGCAATTGAGACACTTGAAATTCACGCACGCCTTGCTGATCGTTTTGGTATTTCAAAATGGAAATCAATACTTGAGGACGCTGCTTTCCCGTACGCATTTCCAAAAGAGTATGCGCAAGTGCTTTCCATTATCAAAAATGAGCGTGTAGCAAATCAAAAATACGCCGAAAAAATTCATCACTCATTTCAAAAAGAGCTTATCACCAACGGACTAAAAGCTGCGCGTGTTGATTATCGTGTCAAAAATCTCTACAGTTTTTGGAAAAAACTTGCTCGCAAAGAAATGGATGCAGAAAAAATTTATGATATTCTCGCTGTAAGGATAGTAGTAAAAACAGTTGAGGAATGCTACCGAGCACTAGGTATTATCCACGCACACTGGCGCCCTGTCCCTGGCAGAATCAAGGACTATATTGCAGTACCAAAGCCAAACGGCTATCGCTCCCTGCATACTACCATTTTTAGAGGGGATGGAGGCGTCGTTGAAATACAAATTCTCACTGAAGAAATGTATACTGAGGCACAATACGGTATTGCTGCCCACCTTTTCTATAAAGAAACAGGTGGTTCAAGCGGTAACATTGAAAAGAACACGGCGTGGGTTAAAGAACTAACGCGGTGGCAAAAAGAAGTTGCGCGATCAGATGAATTCCTTGAACATCTCCATATGGACTTCTTTAACAATCGCGTTTTCGTGTTTACTCCAAATGGCGATGTTATAGATCTCCCCGAAGACTCTAGTCCGATAGATTTTGCATATGCCATCCATTCAGATATCGGAGATCATGTTGCCGGGGCATGGGTAGATGGCAAGCTGGTACCCCTTGATACAAAACTGCAAAACGGCAATGTCGTTGAAATTGACACAAAAGAGACAGCTTGCCCAAAACGCAAGTGGTTGGATTATGTCAAAACATCATTCGCCAGACAGCATATACAGACATACTTAAAAAGAACGAACGCAGCGGAAATTGCCGCGCAAGAATTTTTGAACAAGAAGAGATAATGTAAAAGGACCTTATACTTTGCAAAGTATAAGGTCCTTTTACATGAGCGAAAATTTAAATTGAGAAGTTTCTCACATTATAGATATCTTCCTCAGGCTCCTTTTCCATAGCAACTTCTGTACCGGATTCCGCAAGCTCCCCAGGGACGGCTTCGGGTTCATTCTCGCGAGTCTCTTCTGGACCCCACTCTCTATCAAATCGCTTCACCAAATTCCTTACGTCTTCGTCTGAAAAGAAATCAATAACAATCTTTCCACCAACCTCCCTTTTTTCAATCTGCACCCGTGTACCAAGTTTTTCTGTAAGCTCATGTTCAAGATTTGCCATTTCTGGGTTGACGTCGGGCTTGCGGACACGGTCTACTGCAATACGGCGCGCAATACGCTCTGCATCACGCACATTGAGTTTTTTATAAATAATTTCCTTATAAAGGGTAAGCTGCTCTTCTTTGCGGTCAGAAAGCATAAGAAGTGGACGCGAGTGCCCTTCGTTGATACGACGTTCTGCAAGAGCATTTAGTATTTCTTCGGGCAGTGCAAGAAGTCGCAAGGTATTAGAAACGTACTCACGGCTTTTGCCAACTTTCGCAGCAATTTGTTGGTGCTTAAAGCCAAAATCTTCTGCCAGGCGCTGAAACGCTTTTGCACGATCAACAGGATTCAGGTCTTCGCGCTGCAAATTTTCAATAATAGCGAGCTCCAATTTCATCTGATCCTCTTCTTCCTTCCCTTCTTCTCCAATACGAATAAGCACGGGCACTTGTGTAAGTCCCGCAAGCTTTGAGGCTCTTAAGCGACGCTCTCCAGCGATGAGCTCATACTCCACAGCAAGGCCACCATCTGCCTTTTCGATTTCACGACGTGTCACTACGAGTGGTTGCAATATGCCATATTGCTTGATAGAGTCCGCAAGATCACGAAGCTTGTACTCATCAAACTCTTTACGAGGCTGAAAAGGGTTTGGCTTAATTTTTTCTACCTCAATCCAGAATATTGAGTTTTGGTACCGTTCATTTGCTTGAGGCATGTTTATTAAATAATTATTGGTATATTTTAGCACAAGTTTTGTCCATCACAAACAACAACTATTGACTTTTATACTGATTCTGTGCTATAATAGACATAGAAAAGGAGGTTGTGATGCCCGTTCCCCTTGATGTTTTCAAGTCAGCAATGGAGGAAGTGAAAATTCTTTATCAAGAGGGTTGTGAACTCTCCAAGAAGCACCACTGCCCAAAACCGCAGTTTAACAATCTCATCCGTAACGTCGTCAACAAAATGAGATTAAGCGGCGACGATTCAGCAGATTTGGTGCACGAACTCGCCAAGTTCTTTGGTCGGCGAGGCGGTAAAAAACAACCGCGTAAACCACGATCAAAAAAGTCGCAGAAGAAAACCAAAAAGGCAATCGTCATTGACTCGCAGACGAAGCTCGACATGATCAATATGGCCCGTCAGGCCAATGAGCACATCTGCCCCGTGGACGAATGACCAATAGCACCGTACAGCAAGAGCCCACTCAACCTGGGCTCTTTTTAGTTCTTCTTTTCAGGTGGCTGTACTATGTATATCGTCACGAATACAACGATTATCGTTAGGACTATTGAGTAAAAGAATTTTGCAAACAGGGATCCTCCGCTTGATGCTGGATATAAATAGTCAATAAGAGACTTGATAGCTTCGTTCCAAGAAAGACCGACAACGAGACCAAGACCACCTGCAATATAGCTTGCTGTAGCTTCGCGCACCTTACTTCGAACACGTTGTGTCTCTTTTTTAATACCTTTTGCAACTACCTTAAAATCCTTCTCTTCTTCCCTACTAAGATTATTTTGAGAATTTTCCATACATAGTACTGGTTAAAGCTTATAAATTACATCCTTTCGTTCAACCTCAATTTCCCAACCAGCTCGTTTTGCATATTTATAAAGTTTCATATTAGGGTTAAAACATATTGGACGTTCAACAAGTTTAAGAAACGTGATGTCGCTTTCGGTATCTCCTACCCCAACCGAACCATCGAGAGTCAAGTTATTAATTTCCACTGCCCTCCGCAAAAGATTTGCTTTGTCTGCGATCATAAATTCATCAACAATTTCTCCAGTGAAACAATTATTTGAATCAACTTTATATAGCCTCCCATATACCTTATCAAACCCAAAATCGTTACAAAAAACATCCAACACTCCTTTGGGTGAGTTCGAGATTGCAAGCAAAAAATAATTCTTTTTCTTTAAGTCGCGAATCAAATTTTTGGTAAAAAGATACACTCGATTTCGATAACGCTCAACAACAATTTTGGATGCTCTTTCAAAGTCTTCTGCTGATACGCCAATGATATTTTTAACAAAGACCCGAACGACAGCCATAATGTAGGCGTCGTAATTATCCTTGCGATCCAACCAGTTAATTTTTTCTTTTTCGTACTGGAGCCGAACTGTTGCTGGAAAAAGTTTAAGTTCAATCAGTACTTCAACAATTTCAATGAGCAAACTCGAGCGAAAGATTGTGCCGTCAATATCAAAAATGGCAACTTTCCTGGGTTTTGGGGATAATTTTGCTTTCATACTGCCATTGTAACCTGTTTTGAACTATTTATAAATATTTAAGATTCTTATGGAGGGCTGACTGGTACTAAACGCTGGGTAGTTGACAAAATCAAAATAAAAGAGTATAGTATACAAAGATGCATGCTATTTCGGTGTGCACATGAACACGTTCTTTCAAGGAGAGACACATGAACACAACCCTCACTCCGGTTGCCAAACGCCCCTGTGGTGCCTGCGGCATTCCCTTTCCGGTCAAGGAGGCCACCCACCCGACCAGTTTCTACTGCACTTCCTGCAACAAGGCCGTGCAGAAGGGCATTCGGACCGGTGAGATCCTGAACCAGCTCTGGTTCGAGCGGTTCTGGGAGATGGTGGTGAAGCTCGAGAAGCATCGCCTCCGCGTCCGCAAGCCCCTCACAACCGAGGAGTACAAGGCGCTTGACCAGTTCAAACAGGCCATGCACCGATCACGCACGAGCATCGACCTCCCGGGAGACCAAGGAGTCCTCACCGACCAAGAGTGGGCCACCATCGCGAAGCCCAAGCTCGGTCAATACAGGCGGCATCTCAAAACCAAGGAGATCAGCCTGCTCGAGGTCCTCATTGCCCACGCCGAAGACTAAGCTCTTCGACCGCCAACAAAAAGCCGCCCATTACTGGGCGGTTTTCTTTTTAACTAGCGACTCAGAATATAAACAAAGTCATTAAAATTGTCACTGGTAAAGTATCCCTGCAGGTTATATAAATCCGCCTGTGAATGGTAGACCCCCTTGAACGTTCCACGAGCCGTTTTATATCCAGCTTCTTTAATAAGTGCTTCAATGCCTGGTGAAGAATAACCAAACGGCTGGGCAAAGTTTACAACAGGCTTCCCAATTTCACTTTCTATTACTTTTTTACTTTTTACTATTTCATTTTTAATTTCAGGAACAGTCAAATTTCTAAAAAGAGGGTGCGAAAGCGTATGGCTCCCAATAATCATACCTGCTGCACTCATTTCTCTTAATTGATCCCACGATAAGTAAGAAGGTCGATTCTTGTCGATGGGGTTAGAATATACGTAGAAAGTCGCAATCATATGATACTTTTTTAAAAGAGGAAATGCATATTTATATTGGTTCTCCCAACCGTCATCAAAAGAAAGCATTACTGGCTTAATGGTTGGGGTAGTCGTGCCAAGTTTGATATCCCTTGCAAGTTCATCAGGGCTTATTGTTGTGAAGCCATGCTTTTGAAGATATGCGAGCTGACGTTCAAAAAGTGCTGGTGTAATATCAAAACGATCTTGTAAAATTGATTCTCCGAGAATATACGGACGAACGCTGTGATAAATTATGATAGGAACTTTTACTTCTGGAGTAGTACTTGATGAAATAGAGGTAAGCATCTCCTCTGGTTCCTCCTGGAAGAAACTCTCCAAATAGGTAAAGTCCCCGTTTACCGTATGGGAAAAGTTGGGACCCGTAAATGTTCTGTACTCCACCATAACGTACACAATAGAGAGGAGTGCTGAAAATAATATAAATATTATGATTAATTTTAAAATTTTTATATCAATAAATTTCATGCATCAAATAGAATCATGCCCGGAAATGAGGTATGAATGAAATACCCTGCTCAACGAAGCAGATAAACCTTAAGTAAACCATGACCCTACAGAGAATCGAACTCTGATTTAAAGCTTGAGAAGCTTCCGTCCTAACCGTTAGACGATAGGGCCTCACTATTTACCACCAACAATCCGTGCTCAGCGCAGCGACAAACCCGGTAAGCGATAGGACCTCACTATTTACCACCAACAATCCGTGCTCAGCGCAGCGACAAACCCGGTAAGCGATAGGGCCTCACTATTTACCACCACACCCTCGATACTACACCACCACCAACAATCCGTGCTCAGCGCAGCGGCAAACTCAGAAGCGATAATGTCCCAAATTAAGCGCCCCTTGGCGCTTGGGAAATACCATAGCACATATTTAGCGCTTTTTCCACTCTTCATCCTGACGCACAAGAACATGCTCAGCCTCCTCAGGGTGAGCCATGATCTCTTCCACCGCTCGCTCCATACGTACTCCCTGAGAGCCCTTTACAAGGATTACGTCGCCATCATTGATAATTGTTTCAAGGTACTTCCCCGCAAGACGTGAGTCGTCAAACTCCATAATATTTTTTTCGCTCATGTCGTTTTCAATTGCACCTTGAATAATATATTTAGCTCGAGGCCCAACGGCAATAAGAACATCGGCGAAGCTACCAACAAGAGTTCCGAGCTTAATATGCTCATCCATTGTAAACTTTCCTAATTCAAGCATATCGCCGAGAACAAGAATGCGCTTGCCGTTTGTATCAATATGCGAAAGTGCCGTTAC
This sequence comes from bacterium, assembly GCA_021823825.1. Classification (GTDB taxonomy): domain Bacteria; phylum Patescibacteriota; class Minisyncoccia; order Phycocordibacterales; family UBA1550; genus UBA1550. Next base: position 6,132 of record JAKANJ010000024.1, read on the forward strand.
GGCAGCCATTGCGGCGACAGGTGACGAGTTGTATGTGTCATCAATAATCATCGTACCTTTGATACCAGGAATGAGACGCATGCGCCCCGCAGGACTTTGGTATTTTGACAATCGATCTATCATGTCAATGATATTCAATTTCAAATATACACCCGTTGCGAGGGCCGCAAGAGCACTGTATACAGACTGTTCTCCGATAACACCGTTCATTACAACAGGAAAAACATTTCCATCATATTCAAGTTTAAATGTCATACCCGTTGGAACCTTGTGAGCCTGGTGACTCCGTACATACATGATTTGAATATTCGTCGCGCGAAACATAGCAGAGCTATTCGTCCCGTAGGTAATCACTTTTGCTTTTGTTCTATCCTTTAGCGCAAGAACTCGCTCATCATCAGCATTCAGAATAAGCATACCCGTGGGGCGTAACGCTTTTGCAAGATTTGCTTTTTCTTCAAAAACTTCCTCTGGTGATTTAAAGAATTGCACATGAACAGGAACCTCTCCAAAGCGAGTGATTATCGCTACATCAGGATGAACCCATGAAGTTGCATGCGCAATATCACCTGGTTTATCGGCTCCAATCTCCAGTACAAGCCACTTCGGGTAATGGACGCGAGTCAGCCAGAGAGTTAACCCAACAAATATATTTTTAATCCAGAGAAAAGGGTTTGACCAAGCATTTTCGCAGTTTAGTATTGTTAGAGGAAGTCCAATTTCGCTATTAAAACTTTTCACGCTTTTTCTTGCAACAAGTGCCTCGCCGAGAACCGCAAAAACTGCATCCTTTGTTCCCGTTTTTCCCACACTGCCTGTGATTGCAATGATTTTGGGACGATATTTACGAAGAACAAGCTTCGCCTCAAGCTCAATAATTTTAGTAATAGTATTCCGGATAAATGCTTTCATAATGGTATATATTATCGGTCAGGAGGAATATTGTAGTAGTTTATCAAATAATTGGCAATCTGCATAAATGGCATTGAAAGGGTGTGTGATGCGTATTCTTCTCCCCGCGGATTTTTTACCTGCAAATAGACGATGAAGCGTGGGTTTGATGACGGGAAATAGCCAAAGAATGTATGAAGGTAATCTGTCTTTGAATAAACCCCGTTTTCAACCAGTTGCGCCGTTCCCGTCTTGGAAGCGATACCGTAATGTTTCATTTTTAATGTGCCGCCCATTAGCGCCTGGTCTACAACATTTGTTAACATTTGAGTAATTGCAACTGATGTCTCTTTTTTAATCACTCTCCGTTCAGGGCCCTGCACAAAGTTACGCGGAGGATCAAGAGTATACTCTGTGCGGGTTACAACGTGGGGAGTAACGAGTACTCCACCATTAGCTAGTACTGAAAGCGCGCGAATCATTTCAATAGGTGTTACTGAAATGCCTTGCCCAAATGAAGCAGTTGCATATTCAACATCACGAGGACTTTCGAGGTTACGAATATCACCGGTACTTTCATCAGGAAGGTCAATACCTGTTTTTTCACCGAGCCCATACGCCTTGAAGTAATCTCTGAACCTATCTCTACCAAGTTGGTACATGAGAAAAATTGCACCAGTATTTAGTGAATCATTGAGAATGATTTGCATAGGGACGACTCCACGTCCTCTGCCATCATAATTTTCAATGCGTTGCTTGTTTATGATCAAAAAACCCTTATCATCATAGGTTGTTTGAGGAGTTACTACACCCGCGTCCAGCGCTGCTGCCATTGTTAACGGCTTCATGATAGACCCCATTTCGTATAAACCTGAAACCAGAGGGTTTTTAAAAACACCGATATCACTGACCTTTGAGAAATTATTTGGATCAAAGGTTGGCGTAGTAGCCATGGCGTAGATAGCTCCTGTTTTAGGATCCATTATTATTCCGCTGGCACTTGCTGCACTATATTTTTCTA
>JAKANJ010000025.1 GCA_021823825.1 bacterium
AAAGATTATGGAATCAGAAAATAATCTTCACAATATCCGCCATTCCCTGGCCCACCTACTTGCTATTGCCGTCCTTGAAAAAGATCCGAGCGCCAAGCTCGCCATTGGACCCGTTATTGACAACGGATTTTATTATGACTTCCAATTTTCTGAAGGCTTCACCCCCTCAACAAAAGACCTAAAAGATATTGAAAAATCAATGAGAAAAATAGTCAATCGTGGCATCCCCTTTGAAGGCCGCGAGGTATCGGTAGAGGAAGCCAAAGGAATTTTCAAAAACCAACCCTATAAAATTGAGCTCATAAATGAGTTTGAAAAAGAAGGTAAAAAACTGACTCTCTACAAAACAGGAGATTTTGTCGATCTTTGCAGAGGTGGGCATGTTGAAAACACAAAAGATATTCCTGCGGATGCTTTTTCCATAACCCATACAGCAGGTGCATATTGGCGCGGGGATGAAAAGAACCAGATGCTTACTCGCATTTATGGTTTAGCTTTCGAAAGCAAAGAAGCTCTTGATGCGTACCTTCTCATGCAAGAAGAAGCAAAAAAACGTGACCACAGGAAGCTTGGCAAAGAACTTGACCTTTTTACTTTTTCTGAGCTGGTAGGCCCAGGGCTCCCTCTGTGGACACCGAAAGGTACTATTTTACGTGAGCAGCTTGATGGCTATGTTCGCGAACTCCGCGATGTTTATGGATACCAGCGTGTTACCATCCCCCACATCACAAAAAAAGCTCTTTATGAGACTTCGGGACATTGGGCAAAATTTTCTGGCGAATTATTTAAGGTAATCACACGGGAAGGTAAAGAGTACGCAATGAAGCCCATGAATTGCCCCCACCACACACAGCTTTTTGCGCGAACACAATGGAGCTATCGCGATATGCCACAACGATATTCAGAGACGACAATGGTGTATCGTGACGAGCAAAGTGGCGAACTTGGTGGTCTTTTGCGCGTTCTTTCTATTACCCAAGACGACTCACACGTTTTTGCAAGAACAAACCAGATTAAGCAAGAGTTTTTTGCAATTTGGGATATTATTGATACCCTCTACAGCACTTTTGGTTTTACACTTCATGTAAGACTCTCTTTCCACGAGCCAAAAGAATTTGAAAAATACCTGGGCACGAAAGAAATTTGGAATAAAGCAGAAAACGAGCTTAGAGAAATAGCAATTGAGCGAAAAGCTAACTACTTTGAGGCTCCAGGCGAAGCTGCAATGTACGGACCGAAGCTTGATTTTATGGCAAAAGACTCACTTGGACGCGAGCACCAGGTTGCAACAATTCAGCTTGATATGAACCTTCCCGAACGTTTCGATCTATCCTGCATCAATGAGAAAGGCGAAAAAGAACGTATCGTGATGATACACTCAGCGATTATGGGTTCCCTTGAACGCTTTTCCGCGGTACTTATTGAACATCTCGGTGGCGTATTCCCTCTCTGGCTTTCACCAGTACAAATAAAAATTCTTCCCGTAAGTGAAAAGCACGCAGACTACGCAAAAATTGTTTATAAAAAACTTAAAGACTCCCACTTACGTGTTGAGCTGGATGATAGCAATGAAAGTCTTGGAAAACGTATTAGGGTTGCAAAGATGGAAAAGACTCCGTACCTGCTTATCCTGGGTGATAAAGAAGTTGAAGCAAAAACAGTTACTGCCGAGCGCCGTGATGGGCCACACCTAGAAGGCCTAACGATTGATGATTTTGTTACGCTTGCGGCCAAAGAAATTAGCTCAAGGGAGTCCTGGTAGCCAACATAAAAAAGACCAACTGCATAAATGCAGTTGGTCTTTTTTATGTTGGCTACTGATTGCAAACTGGGCAATCTGCACCAGTGCACTTGTGGTACTCACCCTTTCCTTCCTCTTTGCACTTCCCCATCATTCTGCACATCATTCCATGGTGACATTTATACTTGAGCGCAAAACCAAGAATAATAACAACCACTGCCCAAATGATGTTCCAGTCTACAACCTGGATAAGACCGATAGCCTTCATGAGCATGATAACACCAACCCAAACCAATGTAATTCCTGCTAATTTCATATACAAATATATTAAACTGATAATCGCCCCTACTCAACTATGATTGTACCACGATCCGCCTGGTCATTGCGATTCAGATATCCCCAATTACCTGCGATGACAAACGAAAAATCAAAATAGCCACCACGCCCTACAGACTGCTCCTGGTTAAAATTACGGTAGATTTGGCTATTTTGGTCTACCGCAGTTAAACTCATTGCCTTATTGGAATAGTTTACAAAGTGAACCGACTGACCCTTTTTAATCGTCAAAGTAGCGGGAGAAAATCCGTTATTTGTATACATAACAAGGTACGAACCATTTGCGGTCATTACAGGGCTGGTAAGCGATGAACTTGGTTTAGTTGCTGTAGGTGGTTGTGGTTTTGGCACAGGACGAGGAGCTGGGCTCGTGATTGTTGTCGTCGTACCAACAATCATGTTTGTGGAGGTCGCGAAATCCGTAGCACTGGGAGCAACCGCTGATTTCCTCCCCAAAAAGAAACCTGCGAATATTGCAAGGATAATTACGAGACCGCCGATAATATATTTTCTATTCATAGTACCTTTAAGTATATATGATTAAAGCGCCACCGTACAGAATAAGCTACGGCACCATGTTGGTTTCCATACTCCTTGATTGGGCAGATCGCACAATCAGCGTACGCTGATTTTTTTTGCTAAAAACCCTTATGGCTACACGAGATACTATCAATGCGTTCATTTTTTTACGTTCCAAGATTATTTTAGATAAAGGCACTATTTTCCCATAATCAATCATATCATCAACAACCCAGTCCATTCGATCAAAATTATTTCCCCACATGTCTCTTAAATTTTTTGCACGTTTAGAAATATATTTTTTTATATCACTCTCTATTGTTTTTTTACCCTGAATAAGTAAGTTAATCTCCTGATAAATTATATTTTCAAACCTCTTACTCATGCCTTCTGGAATATACCCATAAAAACGTACATACCCAAATTTATTGTAAAGCGCATAGTTATAGTCATATCCATATATACCAATATCACCAAGCGGTTTATTCAGCCTATCAGTCAGTTGTCCACAAAGATACCGCAAAGCGAATCTATCAACAATAGAATCAGCTAATGAAATTCCTGGCCAAAGGATAGATACGTGGGTATAACCTGGCTTGATGCCATAGTGATTTATTGTTCGACTTTTTGCTTTTGTAATTTTACAATGAGGTTTCGGTGCTTCCGTTAAGCTTTTCGTTCGTGGGAAGAGGTCTTCTACCTTATCTTCAATCTCTTTTCTGGCGCTTTTAGGTAATTTATAGCCACCAACGACAATTCCTAAAAAGTGCTTACCCATAAGAGTATTTCGTAAAATCCGTAGCTCCTTAAGCGTTATTTTCGGTACAATAGCATTTTGTAATATCCTATTCCTTGTGACATAATTGGGGCCAGAAAACAACGCTCTTAGCGCCTGATGTTCGATATGTTTTTCAAGACGAGAATAAAGCTCATCAAGCTCAATTTTAATACGCGCCTTCTCACGCTTTAAAATACTCTCACTTGCGATAGGATCGTCCTTGAGCACACAAAGAACATCGTATAATTTTTTCTTGAAATTACTTTTAGTAGCTTCAACATTAAATTGAATTGACCTATTGTCAATAGAGGCTGGTAAACTTTTACCAATTTTTTCTTCCATCCTAAAAGCAAGATAGTGTTCCAGCAGGTGCCCCATGCCAAACTCTTGTTGAGACTCCAGATAATAACCATATGAAAATAACAGAGAAATATAAACCTTGCTCTCCTTTTTAGGGAGATCAACAAATATGACTTTTGGACCATTACCTCGTCTGGGCATAAGACCATTATACACTATAATTTTTTGATAATAATAAAAAAACGACCGGAAAAGCTGGTCGTTGGACTGATAAAAGAGGAACTAGCCTCTGTTCCCTTTTGGCACGCGGGAATGCTCTTCGCCGTTCTTGTGCGCGATGTTGCGTTCGCGCTCAGACTTTTGCGGCTGTGGCTTCTCCTCTTCACGACGACCATGGGAACGCTGGAAACTTGCGTTCTTGTCATCGTTGACGTGTTTGGTGGACATGCGCCTCACCTCCTTTCTGAATACAAGATACACCAAACAATCTAAGTTAGTCAACTATTACGAGTCAATATTCGCCAATTTAGCATTAGACTGAATAAACGATTTTCGTGCTGGTACATCCTCTCCCATAAGAACATCAAACGCCTTATCTGCGTCAACAGCGTCATCAATCGTTACTTGTTTTAGTATACGAGACTTTGGGTTCATTGTTGTTTCCCATAGTTCCTCTGGGTTCATTTCGCCGAGACCTTTATAGCGTTGAATTGAAACTTTTTGCTCGCGTTTCTTCCCTTTTGCAGATTCCTCTTCTTCGCCTTCAATTTCTTCGGGCTCTTCTTCTGTTCCTTCGCCTGCGATTTCAATTTCACCAGCATCCTTGCCAAGCATAAGATTTTTTTCCTCCTCGCTATACGCATAGGTCAACTCTTTGCCCCTTTTAATTTTGTAAAGTGGTGGCTGTGCGATGTAAATAAAACCACCATCTATGACCTGCTTAAAATATCTATAAAACAGTGTGAGAAGAAGTGTGCGAATATGGGCACCGTCAACATCGGCATCTGTTGCGATAATAACTTTATGATAACGAAGCTTAGAAATATCAAACATATCGCCAATGCCAACACCGAGAGCAACAACAAGTGACTTAATCTCAACTGACGCAAGCATCCTATCAAGGCGCGCACGTTCAACGTTCAAAATCTTACCTTTGAGTGGGAGGATAGCTTGAGTTTTGCGATCGCGGCCCTGCTTAGATGAACCACCTGCCGAATCTCCCTCTACAATGAAAAGTTCAGAGTCCTCAGCTTTGTTACTTTGGCAGTCCGCGAGCTTGCCTGGTAGCGTGAGACCTTCGAGTGCACCCTTGCGAAGCACGCTATCTTTTGCAGCCTTTGCGGCCTTTCGAGCCCGAAGGGCAAGAATCACTTTATTAACAATAGCACGGCCATCTTCTGGGTTTTCTTCAAGAAAAACGCCGAGAGCCTCGCCAAATACCTTCTCCACGGCTCCACGAGCTTCAACGCTGCCCAGTTTACCCTTTGTTTGACCCTCAAATTGAATCTCACGCAGTTTCACTGAAATTGCAGCAGTCAAACCCTCGCGAACATCATCAGCCGTAAAATTATCCTCATTTTCCTTGATGTAATTATTCTTGCGAGCATAATCATTGATCCTGCGGGTAAGTGCGGTACGGAAACCCGTTACATGAGTACCGCCCTCGGCATTGTATGTATTGTTTGCAAATGCAAGCTCACGCGAAGAGATATCATCTATGTATTGGAATGCAACCTCAACAACTACGTCGTCTGCCTCTTTTTCCACGTAACAAATATTTTTATGCACTGGCTTCTGGTGCTGGTTGTAGAAACGAATGAGTGAAACAAGACCACCATCAAAGTAGAATGTCATCGAGGGGACTTCAAGTCCAAGGTCCTGCATGTAGACCACGTCATCAAGCTTAAGCTTCCCTTCGTATTTGCTTGCATCAATAATATTGATCTGAAGGCCCTTGACCAAATAAGCCTGTTGGCGAAGATGCGAAACAATTTGGTTCCAACTAAAATCAATCTCTTTAAAAATCTCCGTGTCAGGCTCAAAGGTTACGATAGTTCCACGAAATTTTGTTGTACCAACCTTTTTTACTGGAGCTTTTCGCTTGCCTTTTGAATATTCCTGCATGGAAATGACGCCATCACGGTGGACGCGAACTTCAGTGAAAACAGAAAGAGCATTCACAACGGAAGCGCCAACGCCGTGCAAACCGCCTGAAACTTTGTAGCTCTTGCCTTCAAATTTTCCTCCAGCGTGGAGTGTCGTCATAATCGTCTCAAGAGCTGAAACTTTTGTTTTTGAGTGAATGTCAACGGGAATACCACGACCATTGTCTACAACACGGACGCGATTCCCTGGGAGAAGCGCTACCTCAATATGATCTGCAAAACCACCCATCGCTTCATCGCGTGAGTTATCAAAAATCTCCCACACCAGGTGGTGAAGACCTTCTGGCCCCGTAGAGCCAATATACATGCCAGGACGCTTGCGCACCGGTTCAAGCCCCTCTAGGACGACAATGTCCTCTGCACCATATCCTTCCGTTTTTTCTTCTTTTTTTGCCATATTTGAGGGTATAAACACAAGGATTGCCCATAAAATGGGCATCTCATATGTGCGCTCATTATACCAAAATTTGCAATAAAAAACAAAGACAAATACTAGGAAAATATGTCCAGTATTGATTATTATTCAAGTTGAGCTCGCATCCAAGGCGTCAGATGCGCAAGTTAACTGACCTTAGCGAACCTCAAGTCCCTTTGCAGCAAGTACTCCCGCAAGGTGAGCCATAATTTCATTAATTTCAGCATCTGAAAGAGTTCTGTCATACGCCTGGAATACGAGGTTAAAGGCGTATGAAGTTTTCCTAGCGCCATCATTCTCTTTCGTAAACACGTCAAAAAGACGATCGTGGACCAATAATGGTCCAGCTTCCATTCGAATAATATTTAAAATCTCTTCCTGAGAAAGAGTGTTGTTTGACCAAAGGGCAATATCCCGCAAAATAAACGGGTACGAAGAAATTGCACGGTACGGTGGAAGCCCCTGTGTAGAGATAAGCGACTCATATCCTCCATCAACAGTCTCCAGCAGGGGAAGATTCCGCTCCCAGACGTTCCCGTCTTTTTCCCACGATAACTTTTTTCCAAAGGCATCTTCCAACGCTTTGTCAGCAAGTGCAAGAATCTCTGCAATTCGTTCTTCCCTTTTTGACTGCTTCATATTTTTTGTAACAGTCGCACCGACAGAAATGTGTATCGACTCCTTTTCAGCAGAAAAGAATACTGTACCAATTTCAAACATCAATATTTCATCAAGTCCAAGAAGTGGCGCATTGCGTGCGTTAAAAACAAGCGCTTCGCGCATTCCTGCCGACAAGTTGTCTCGCAAAAAACGAACACCTTCTGCCGTTGGGTTTGCAACCTGCACCTGACCTTCTTTGCGAAAGACATAAGTAAATATTTCAGAAAATCCGAGAGCTGCCAGCGCATTGCGAGCACGAATCATCGCATCATAAGTGCCATTTTTTATAGGAGTAAATCCATCAACAACAAGAGAAGTCACGGGGACCTTATCGTATCCCATCAACCGTACAACCTCCTCTGCAATGTCCGACTCAATGCGCAAGTCAAAGCGTTCAGGCGGGATAGTAACAAGAAATCTCTCTTCTGAAAGCTCTTTTATACGACGAATACCGACAATTGTTGTGAACCTGCTTCCTTCAAGTTTCTCAATAAAAACGCCACCATCTGGCCCAACGTCTTTATTGTTATGTGAAGAATGTGCAACCATTCCATCTCCCACGTAGACACCGACATGATCAATGCCCTCCTCAGGGACCTTCGTTCCCTTTAACCACTCAATACTTTGGTGGTGGACCTTACTTCCACCTTCGGTTGAAAAAATAAGATCTCCGGGTTTAATTGCATTCGTATGAACAACTTCACCAAAAACATACTGGTCAACCGTCATACGCGGTATTTTTATCCCTGCATTCAGAAATAAGTAATTTACAAATCCTGAACAATCAAATTTTCGCGAAAATTTGAT
>JAKANJ010000026.1 GCA_021823825.1 bacterium
GGCCCTTCAGGTGGCGATGGTGGCGATGGTGGCGAGGTTTTTGTTCGTGCCGTTCGTGATGTGCATATTCTTTCAAAATATCGCCACGAAAAAGAATTTCAAGCTGGACGTGGAGGCAATGGCGGCAACAATAGCCTTCATGGGGCAAACGGAGAAGATTTTATTTTAGACCTTCCCATGGGTTCCATTGTTCGCAATCTTGGTACTGGTGAAGAGGTCTCTCTTCTCAAAGAAGGCGAGAAGGTCCTATTGCTTAAAGGTGGACGAGGAGGCTACGGCAATGAACATTTCAAAAGCTCAACAAACCGCTCGCCAAAAGAACATGTTCCCGGCACAAAGGGACAAGAAGGAGAATTTCATATTGAGCTTCAGATTGTTGCGGATATCGGGCTTATCGGTTTGCCGAATGCAGGGAAATCAAGCCTATTGAATACACTTACTCGAGCAAGCGCAAAAACTGCAGATTATCCATTTACTACACTAGAGCCGAACCTCGGTGAATGCTATGGGTATATTCTTGCGGACATTCCAGGGCTCATTGAGGGTGCTAGCGAGGGTCGCGGTCTTGGGCATAAATTTTTGCGCCACGTGAAGCGTACAAAAATGCTTGCGCATTTAATTTCTCTAGAAAACGAAAATCCTATGGCCGCATATGAAACTATTCGTAAAGAGCTCGATGCATATGACGATGTGCTCGCAAAAAAGGATGAAATTATCGTTCTAACAAAAACAGACATGGTCCCCCCAGAGCGTGTAAAAGAAGTGTTTAAACAAATGAAAAAACTACGTCCTCATGTATTCGCTATTTCAGTCCTTGATAATGAAGTGATGAAATCGTTCCAAGATGAGCTGTTAAAACTTTTGAAAGCGGCAGAGTAGCGCGTGGCTTTTAATTGCCCAACAATGACATATTATCTGTGCTACTATTAGCACAGATTCATCAGCACCTCGCTGGTGATGAAACCCATTCCTCATAGGAGGAATAAGGAGGCTGTATGGGTTGGTTTTTCGGTAATAATGATGGCGACGGTTCAAAAATGAAGGTGACGAATGACGCAGAGGTAATTAAAACCGAAAGAATCTCCTCCGATAAGCCGCCGCACACTCACGATATCGTGAAAGTCGACAAGGTTTCTGGAACCGTCAAAGCAATCATCCTTGGCGACAAGGCTCCAAGGAAAAAGTGATGTATATTGGGGTCGCTGATTGTTGTCGCGACCCTTTTATCATGGGATGGCTATGTGATAAAATAAAATTATGAATAATTATGTTCCCGAGGATTGGGAATCCGAATTTGAGTTTCTGGAGAAAACGCCGACAGAAAATCGAAGAGCCAGCTTTTTGAATTATTGCAAAAAAAATTTTGAAAGAGAAAAGCAGGGACAATTGAGCATAGAAGAGGCTTCAAATAGGATATGCAGCGCATCCTCTTTGTTTTTTAAAGAAATTATGCCTGAATTCAGTGATGTTATGGATATCGCTTGTGACCTAGAGTTACCTATTGAATACCGGGATAGAAGTATAGATGATTGGGGAAAATTAAAGGAAATAATAAATAGAGCACAGATATAAAAGTACCACTGACAGTATTTTAAGGTTTTTTGTTTGACATTTTTTCTTGTAAAAGTACTATTCGCATAGACGGGATTTTCCCCAAGAGGAGATTTCAATGGGAAAAGAAATCGAACGCAAGTGGCGGCTGAAGACCGTTCCAACATTTGTTCTGATTGAAGGTGCAGCAAAACACATCACGCAGGGATATCTATATATCGCAGACAATGGTGAAGTGCGACTCCGCCATGAAGGAGATGAGTATCATCTCACAGGCAAAGGGAAAGGAAATTTGTCGCGCCCAGAGGAGGATTATACTCTTGTGACTGAAATGATCTTCAACTTTCTGTGGCCAAGGATTATGGGAGCACCGATCAACAAAGTTCGTTATACGTATCGTTGCGGCGATCGTGTGTATCAGTTTGATGTGCACGAAGACAACCTTAAGTCCTATGTTTGCGTCGAGGTCGAATTTAAAACGATCGAAGACGCTCAGGTCTTCACCCTACCTTGTTGGGTTGGTGAAGCTGTTGACGTCACCGATGATAAGCGATACAAGGGGAAAAACCTTGCGCTCAATCCTCATATTGTCCGCGAAGACCCCCGGTTCTGATTATTACAACACCCCAGCCAGTTTCGGCCGGGGTGTTTTATGGTATACTCTCTCCTATGAGTTACAAACTTACAGTCGGCCTGGAGGTCCACGCCGAGCTAAAAACAAAGACAAAAATGTTCTGTAATTCGGCGAATGACCCAGACGAGGTCCGCCCGAATGTGAATATCTGCCCTGTATGTATGGCCCATCCGGGGACCTTGCCGGTCATCAACCGTGAGGCAGTTAAGCATGTTTTGCGTGTAGGAACAGCCCTCGGAGGCAATCTTGCAGATTTCACTGAATTTGACCGAAAGAACTATTTTTATCCAGATATCCCAAAAGGCTATCAAATTACTCAATATAAATATCCGCTTGTTTCAGGCGGAATGCTAAATGGCATCGCTATTGAACGCGTACATCTTGAGGAAGATACGGCAAGCTCCTCGCATGAGGGTAGTGAAGGTAGCCTCGTTGATTACAATCGTGCTGGCGTGCCACTCATGGAGCTTGTCACAAAGCCAGTTATGCATACGTCGGAAGAGGCGGGCAATTTTGCGCGCGAACTTCAACTTCTTCTCCGAACGATTGGTGTTTCAGACGCCAATATGGAAAAAGGGGAGATGCGCGTTGAGGCAAACATTTCAATAAGTGACAGTGATAAACTCGGTACAAAAGTTGAAGTAAAAAATATCAACTCATTCCGTGCTGTTGAGCGAGCGATTGCGTACGAGGTGGAACGTATGACAAAAATATTGGACGGCGGACCTGGTGAAATCGTGCAGGAGACACGAGGATGGGACGAAACAAAACAAGTAACTTTTTCTCAGCGGAAAAAAGAGAGTGCGCACGACTACCGATACTTCCCAGACCCGGATTTGCCAAAGTTGGTGCGAAGTGAGATTCCAGAACTTTCCGATGAGGTGCTCAAGGCATCAATGCCAGAGTTGCCGTGGGAAAAACGCGGGCGTCTCGTGCGTGATTTTGGCATAAAGCCAGAGAACGCAGAATTTTTTGTCGAGGATTTTGCGACCAACGAGTATAGGCTGGGAAGCCTTTTTGAGGGGGCAATCAAAATAACGGGTGTCAGTCGTGATGTGGTTGCGTTGCTCGAAAATTACATTGTATCTGACCTTCGTGGACTTATGAGTAGCTTTGTAACAATGAGTGGTGATGTTGGGTCCCCAGGCAAACTTACAAGTGAAGCACTTGCTGATCTTATTCTCATGATTAAGAGCGGGGAACTCTCGTCGCGTGGGGCAAAAGATACACTTGCTATCTTGTATACAGATGGTGGTGATGCTCGAGCTATTGCGGAGTCAAAAGGATTAATTCAAAAAAATGATCCGGAGATACTTAAAGCAATTGTGCAAGAAGTGCTGAACTCAAACCCAACGGTTGTTGCAGAATATAAAGGTGGTAAGGTCGCCGTTCTCCCATTTCTCATAGGGCAAGCGATGAAAGCAAGCAAGGGTTCGGGTAATCCCGCAACACTTAAGACGCTATTAGAGGAGGCACTAAAGTAAAGACCATCTCCACACGGAGCAAAAAAGCACACGTCGTGTGCTTTTTTGCTCCGTGTGATAAAATACCCGTATCTTTATTAATCAAATAATCACCCCAAAATTATGAAAAAAGTACGAGTAGCTATTAATGGATTTGGTCGCATCGGACGTGCGTTCTATAAGCTCGCTCGCACACGACCGGAAATTGAAATTGTTGCGGTCAATGACCTTGGCGACCCAGCAAACATGGCTTATCTTTTGAAATACGATACTGCCTATGGACGTGCTGACTTTGATGTAACAGTCGTTCCTGCATCTCAAGGCGTTGAGCCTGGATTTATTGTTGGGGGCGAAAAAGTTATTCTCGTTCAAGAAAAAGATGCAACAAAACTTCCTTGGGGGAAATATAATGTTGATATCGTTGTTGAGTCTACTGGATTTTTTACAAGCTACGAAAAATCAAAAGTACACCTCGATGCGGGCGCAAAACGAGTGGTAATCACCGCGCCGGTAAAAGGCGAGGAGGTCCCCGGCATCACGGGTGCAACAGTGCTTATGGGCATCAACGATAACAAGCTCAGCACATGCCAGATTTCTTCAAACGCATCATGTACGACAAACGCTGCATCGCCAGTAATTACTATTTTGAATGAAGCACTCGGTGTTGAAAAGGCAATTTTGAGCACAACGCATGCATACACGGGAACACAAAAAATTGTTGACGGTCCTGGTGGAAAAGATTTGCGCGGAGGGCGCGCTGGAGCACAAAATATCGTTCCCTCATCTACGGGTGCGGCTATCGCGGTGACTGAAGCGGTGCCAGATCTCAAGGGGAAATTTGATGGCATTTCGCTTCGTGTTCCCGTGATTGCCGGTTCAATTGCTGATGTTACCTTTATTGCAAAGCGCAACACCTCTGTGGAAGAAGTGAACAAAATTCTTAGCGACGCTGCAAAAGATCCTCGCTGGGAAGGAATTTACACGGTGACGAACGAGCCGGTTGTTTCCTCGGACATCGTCGGGCAGCTCTATGGCGCGATTGTAGATTTGGAGATGACGCGTGTTGTTGATGGTAATTTAGTGAAAGTACTTTCATGGTACGATAACGAAATGGGATACACGAATACCCTCGTGAAGCATGTGGTGAAAGTTGCAAGTTTTCTCCAATAATTAAATGAAGATATTTATCGGAAGCGATCATGCGGGGTTTGAAATCAAGGAAAAACTCGTTCCTTTTTTGAGAACGCTTGGACACGAAGTCGAGGATATGGGGGCGCCGACCCTTGAGCCTCTCGATGACTATCCTGACTATATTTTTCCTGTTGCGCGCGCTGTCTCAGCAGACGTGAACGCAAAGGGTGTTATCATCGGTGGCACTGGACAAGGTGAAGCAATCTGCGCCAATCGTATCAAGGGCGTACGCGCTGCCGTCTATTATGGCGGTACCTTTGATATTGCTCTTCTGTCGCGCGAACATAATGATGCAAATATTCTCTCTCTCGGAGCCAGATTTATTGATGTGGATGAAGCGCTTAAGGTTACAAAAGTGTGGCTTAATACTCCTTTTTCCGCTGAAGAACGACATATACGGAGAATTAAAAAATTAGATAATGAAGGTTAAAAAAATACAAATTATTCCAGCAGTGATGCCACGAGACTATGAGGATCTTGTTGAAATGACAAAAAAGTTTGTTGGCGTTGTTTCCTATATCCAACTGGATATCATGGATGGCAAAAATGTCCCAAATCGGACATGGCCTCATATACCAGGCGATGAACATTTTGAACGAATTGAAAATGAAGAGGAGGGGATGCCTGAATGGGAGTCTATTGATTTTGAGGTTGATCTTATGATTAACGATCCTGAAGTCTGGGTTCCACGATGGATATTTGCAGGCGCACGACGAGTGATCGTCCACGTTGAAGGAATAAAAGATTTTGAGGCTATCCGAAGGGCGGTACCTGAGGGAATCATTGAACTTGGCTTAGCAATTGGTATCTCAACGCCGCTCTCGGTGCTTGAGCCATACCTTGATCGCATAGATTTTGTGCAGTGCATGGGTATTGAAAAAATCGGCTATCAGGGGCAACCATTTGATAATCGTGCGGTTGAGCATATCCAGGCCTTGCATGTGATGCGCCCAGAGCTACCTATAAGCGTTGATGGAGGAGTCAGCTTTGAAAATGCGCGCCGTTTGGTCGATGCAGGAGCGACAAGGCTTGTATCTGGATCGGCAATTCTTGAAAGTGATGATGTTGCAAGTGCTACTCGTGCTCTCGAGAATTTGGTATCATAGTCTTATGGGAGATCTCCACGAAGATAAAATAAAGTTTCTTGAAGAAAAAGCCAACGCTATTCGAGAGTCGATTATTGAATCGCTTGTTGAGGCAAAATCGGGCCACACGGCAGGACCTCTTGATATGGCGGATATTTTTACCGCTCTCTATTTTCATATTTTAAAACACGATCCAAAGAATCCATCGTGGGATGAGCGTGATCGTCTCGTTCTTTCTAATGGACACATTTGCCCAGTGTACTATGCGACCCTTGCGCACGCTGGCTATATTCCGATGGAGGAGTTGATGACACTGCGTAAATTCGGCTCACGCCTTCAGGGTCACCCCCATCGTGATTTTTTGCCAATACTGGAAACAAGCTCTGGTCCACTTGGGGCAGGTCTTTCGCAGGCAGTTGGTATGGCACTTGCGGACCGCCTCGATCGCGGTATGGCAACGCATCGAACAATCTATTGCCTATTGGGCGATGGAGAGCTCGACGAAGGTCAAAATTGGGAGGCGGCATTACTTGCAGGGAAGGAGAAATTGCACAACCTGATTGCAATTGTTGATCGTAATAACATTCAGATTGATGGTTTTACTGAAAATGTAATGCCCCTTGAATCTTTGCGCGCAAAGTGGGAAGCGTTTAATTGGCATGTAATCGAAATCAATGGCCATAGTATGCAGGAAATCAATGATGCAGTAGGCCAGGCAAAAGCAATTTTTGAAAAACCGACTGTTATTATCGCTCATACTATTGCGGGCAAGGGTGTCCCTGAATTTGAAAATGATTACCACTGGCATGGTACGCCACCAAATAAGGAGCAAGGGGAAAAGGCACTCGCGGAGCTCCGAACACTCGGCGGAAAAATAACCAGCGAACATCAATAATATGATTCCACTTAATCCAAAACTTTTTGATGCAGATGTCGAGCAGGTGCCAATTCGCCAAGGATTTGGTGAAGGGCTTGTTCTTGCGGGCAAGACGGACGAGCGCGTGGTCGCACTTTGTTGCGATTTGACGGAGTCTACAAAAATGGATGCGTTTGCAAAAGAGTTCCCCACACGCTTTTTTGAAATGGGAATTACTGAACAGTCGTCAGCATCAGTTGCGTCAGGCATGGCAGCTATGGGAAAAATTCCTTTTTTATCTTCATATGCAATGTTTAGCCCAGGACGTAACTGGGAACAGATTCGCACAACTATTTGCTACAATGACCGCCCCGTGAAAATTGCCGGTTCGCACGCGGGAGTCTCTGTTGGCCCTGACGGCGGTACGCACCAGGCGCTTGAAGATATTGCCCTCACTCGCGTCATACCGCGTATGGTTGTTATTACTCCCTGTGACTCGATTGAAGCAAAAAAAGCGACGCTTGCTGCGGCAAAAACAAATTCTCCGACATACATTCGTCTTGCTCGTGAAAAGACACCAGTTATCACTACCGAAGATACGCCATTTGAAATTGGC